>JABGQJ010000322.1 GCA_018648945.1 Victivallales bacterium | reverse complement strand
ATGTCGATCGCCAAGTCCGTCACAGCCATGGCGATTGGGCGCGCGATCCAGCTTGGGCACCTGAGCACGGCGGATCTTGACCGGCCGGTCGTGAGTTTCCTGAAGGACATTGACCGCACGAAACTCGCGCTGGGGGCTGCGGACATCAGGCTTTCCGAGGCGATGAACATGCGCTCCGGGGTTCGTCTCGGCAAGGAGAAGGCCAAGGAACTGATGAAGCAGCGCAACCGACTCCGAGGCCAGGGCCAAGTCCAGATGTACCTGCAGCACAGTGCCCCGATCACCGAGGAATCGAAGGCCTTCAAGTACCAGGCGTCCGATCCGACCATGACCATGCAGGTGCTCGAAGCGGTCGTGCCGGGTTCCGCCAGGGACTTCATCAAGGCCGAAGTCTTTGGTCGGATGGGGATCACCAACTACGCCTGGCAGAATGACGTCAGCGGTCTGCCCAAGGCTGCCGCAGGTTGCTGCCTCCGCTCCCGCGATATGTTGAAATGGGGCATGCTGATCATGAATGGTGGGCGCTGGAACGGCCAGCAGCTCATCCCGGAAGCGTTCATCGAACGGGCGACGGGCCGGATCCACACGAACAAGCAGAAGGCCTCCTACGGCTACTTCTGGTGGCGCGCGGACATGCAGGTCGGTGACAGAGCCTACGACTGCAAATCCGGGCGCGGTGCCAATGGCCAGTACATCCTGATGCTGCCCGAACTGGAGCTGATCGTGGTCTTCACCGCCCACACCAAGGGCATGGGCAAGATGTTGAAGACCACCCCCGAGCGAATCCTCCCGGCGTTCATCCGGCAATAGAGGGAATGAACGCCCAATCCCGCCCCTCCCTCGTAGCCGGAGCACCCAGGGGTTGGGGGTCGCCCATAGGGCGGTTCAGGAGCATAGTGCCCAATGCGTAGCGGTGCCCCTGTCGCCGAACTTGCTCAGCTCAGCGCTGCCGCATTAGCTCTTGGATGGCGGCGGCAACTTGGCACCGCCGCTTCTCGATGGGGGCCGGGTCCTTGGTCCAGTCGGTCAGGCTCCGGCTGATTGCGGGCGGGACGACGAGCAAGTTCTCGCAGCGTGTGATCTCATCCGCCGGGAGCGTCGCTCGCTGCTCCTTCAGAAGGCGCCTGAGCGTGACGAGGTACTCGAAGTCCTCGACGCCGTCGCGAAGGGCCTCCCAGCGCAGGCTGGACACGGGCCCGTCGAGGACTGCCCCGGCCTGGGCTCCAGTGGCCCCACGGGGTGGGTAGAGGAAGCGTCCGTCACCGACGTTCCAGCGGCGCTTCGTGCCGCGGGGGGTGCCGTACCCATCTACCCAGCTCATGGAGTCCGCGTAGGGGTTCTGCGGTGTATCCGGGTAGGCGGCACCGCTGGTCCACCAGACCGTTTCCCAGATCAGAATGCCGTCCACCTGCTCCTGCCACGTCTGCCAGAGCCAGAGGCGCAGATCGGTGCCGGGGCGGTCGATGAAGTTGGCAATGTAGGGGGCTTTGGGGGCACAGCAGATGTACCATGTGTACAACTCGCCAGCCCTTCGACGGGCGGTTGCGAACTCCCGGTTATGGGAGTTCATGATTGGGCACCACAGGTCGATGAGTCCGAGGAAGTCATCGACTGCCCCCAGGTTCATGGGCACCATGCGGCGCAGGCCGGGGAAGTTGTCCTTCAGGCGGCGCAGTTGGCTGCAGACGAAGGCGTAGTCCTTCTCGGCCGGCTCGTCAAACGGGTAGACCACCGCCCGCTCCAGCAATCCCTTGTCGGCGAGGTGTGTTCTGACGCCATCGCACCAGGCCTTGAGCAGCGCCGCGTACTCCGGCGTGCCTTCCGCGTATCCGCACAGCTCGCCTGCATGGCGCGCGTGGAAGGTGCCCCCACCGAGGCCGGGGACGCGCAACAGGAAGGAGTTGAAGTGGTACTCGTTGACCGCGCGCTCCATGGCCTGGTCCCAACGGGTCCAGTTGAAAGTCACGAGGTCCTTTCCCGCCACGAAGTCAGCAACTTCGAAATCACCCTCCAGGAGAAGCTCCTTTCTGGTGGCGGAGTCCACGAGCGAGACGTCATCGATCCATACCGTGCCCGTCTTCTCGCCGTCTGGAGTCCATTCGCACCCCAGGAAGCTGGGCACGACGGCGACCGCGCCCGCAGGATGGCCGGCAAAGGTGAGTTCTACCTGCCGCCATTCAGGACTTGCCGGCAGGGGAGCGTGTTTGTTCCGATTGGGGATGTGGTTGCCTGCCGCATCCTGGTAGGACATCACGACCTGTGCCCGGTCGGTTCCATCGGTACGGTACCAGGCACTCAGCCGCAAGGGGGCGGTGCCGATGAGAACGGGGGCGCGGTAGGAGACCTGCGGTGATTGGGTCTCTGACGCGTCCACGCAGAGCAGGGCGCTGCGCCCGGCGTGGGGGCGGTCCTTTGTGATGCGGGCACCATTCCATCGGCTGCCGACCTGCCACTCGTACGAAAAGCCATCCAGAGGGGTCGGGTTGTAGGGCGAAATGCGGTGTTCGGCAAAGCTGCGCAGGTACTTCTCCACGACTAACCGTCGGTCAGCATCGGTCTTCAGGTTGTGGTAGCGCGTGACATTGCGAGAGTTGAAGCCGAAAAGCGTTTTGCAGGTGCTTTCTGCTGGCAGTGTGAAGCCAAAGACCTCCACCTCCAAAGGGACGACGGCCGCGAAGCCTTCGGCAGCAAGGGTCACCTGCCCCTTGTACAAGCCGGGGCGCGTGTCTGCCGGGGTCTGCACCCGGATCAGCAGCGGCTGGTTGACACCTGCCGGGACGGTGAGACCTCGGCCGAGTGGCGGGAGCGGATCGGGCCACAGCCCTGGTCGCCCCATCCCGTCGGAGGCATGCTGAACATCGACGTAGTCCACCGCAAAGAACTCCACGGCCGAAGGCGGCAGGGCGTCTCCCGAACCGGTGGTCAGTGGGCCCACCGAGGCCCGGAGGCAGCGCAGAGGTCGGTCGGGGTGCACGACGATCTGTACCCCTTCGGTTTCGTTGCCAGCCAGCCGGACGACAACTGCGTCACTCTGAGCCACAGGCACTGGACGCGAACGGCTGACCTTCCAACCGGCGGAGGCCCACCACACGGCCACCCCGGAGTCAGCACTAGGCAGTCGTTCGCCGTAGCTGGTCACGTCCAGGACGCATACCTCTATTTCGGTGTCCAGACAGGTTTTCAGCCCGCTCCCCAGCCTGAGTTGCAGCCGGTAGTTCCCCGGTTGAGCTGTCTCAAATGGCACGGTCGCCGGGGCTGTGTCCCCCGCTGCCAGGAGGAACGTCGGGCCTGCCGCCGTCTTCACATCGCCCTGTGGATTGCGGATCTCAAGGACGGGGTTCAGGGACACGGCGGCTGGACCCCGGTTGGTAACCTGGACAGCCATGGTTAGTTGCTCGCCGGCGGCGTGTGCCGGCACGACGTCGAGCGTCTCGTCCTCGCCCAGAACCGTGAGCGCAGCGGTCTGTCCCACGCCATCCGGGCCAGTACCGTCCAGGGTCGCTTCATATCTATAGCCCGTGCACTGGAAGAATACCGTTTGCGAGGTATCGCTCGCATCGCAGCTCAGGCGTACCCAAACCGTCTCCGCGGGCAGCATCTCCATCGGCAGGTCATATCCCGTCGTGGCCTCCCCGTTCCGGGCTGTCCCCAGCAGGCGGTATGTCTGACCGTCCGTGGAGGCCTCGACGCGGAGGCGCAGACTGCTTGGCTCGTGGAACCACACCGAGGGGGTCGCTGTCACCCGTGTCTGGCGTCGCCCCGCCACGGCATGTCGATACACAACGTATCGCCCGGCAGCGGCAAAGCGCCAACGGTTCTCATGGAAGACCGCCGTGAAGCCGGCCAATGGACGGCTGACCGTGCGCCAAGTCTCCAGGGGCGCGATGAAGCGGTAACGGTTCTCTGACAGACTCTCGCCTTCGCCCAACACCATGTCGCCGCGCTTGGTGTGGGCCAGCTTGACCGGGTACAGCTCAACCCGGTCGAAATCAATGGTGCCCTGTAGCCGCCACTGGCCGAGGGAGATCCGCGTTGTGCTCTGGGCTGCCGTGTCGGGTGCCGCAAAGCGCAAACGGTGCTCGCGCCAGGCGGCCGGATTCTCTGCCGCAACCATGGGGACAACCTGAATGCCGAAGTCGGGACCGACGACGGCGTAGGCTCCGGGGGCTCCCGGCTTCGGCTGGAAACGATAGCGCAGGCGCAGCTCGTACGTCCCGCCGGGCTTGAGTACCAGCGGGGCGCTGGTCCACTGGCCGTCAGTATGGACGGTGACGAAACGGGTGCCATCCGCTGCGTTGCCCCGCCCCCATGCCGTATTGCCCGTTGCGGTCCACCCCGCAGGCAGGCCCTCGCCGCTCTCAAAGGAGGCGTTGGCAACGGCCGGCGACGCTGCCGA
The DNA here is from genome assembly GCA_018648945.1 of Victivallales bacterium. Next base: position 3,928 of record JABGQJ010000322.1, on the reverse strand, counting down.
AGCCGTGCGTTGGCAGAACACTGCGGCAAGGACGCAGAACGCAATTCTTAGGAAGCGCAACATACGGACTCCTGGGTTGGCGCACGAATCGCCCTGGCAAACACGGGTTCCCGACGGTGTGAAATATCCGTGCCGGCACTACTCAGTGCAACCCAACTGGTGCGGGGCGAGGCCCCGCGTGCGGCCGGACCCTGTGTCGCCTATTCCACCCCTATCCTACTTGAGCCACAAAGAGCCCGTCCCTGGGCGGCGCCATTGCGTGCGTCTGGGGTATTCGGTATTGGGCACGGTGGCGTGTACCCCGGCTCTGGAGAGGCGAGGGGGGCGCTGCGAAGGCGTGGTGCGTGATCTCGGCGGCCGTCGTCGAATGGGTCTATTGCATGCAGGGATGTGAAGCGCTAGAGTTCAACGCAGTAGTTTGCTGTCTGGCGACAGTGAAGCAGCCCCCCAAACGGTTCTTGACCGCGCGGGCTTTGATATCCTTTGGGTCCGTAGATGTCGGAACTGGAGACCTAGCATGGCTCAGCATCGCCCTGAAGCGGTCCCGCCCGCAATGCTCCTAGTTGCGGGGCCTACCCCGGCGGCGATGCGTCCTTTGCGCGAGCTGCTGACGGGAGAGGGTTTTGGCGTCCGGTCAGCCACAGGCGGGCAGGAGGCTCTTGAGTTGGTGGCGGAATCCCGGCCGACTCTCATTCTCCTCGGCAATGGCATGCCCGGGATGGATGCATACGCGGTCTGCGAGCATTTCAAAGCCGATGAAGCACTTGCCCACATCCCCGTCATTTTGGTCTGTGACTCTGGGGAAGTGGCGGACAGGGCGAAGGTCTTCGGGGTCGGGGCCGCCGACTACATCACCAGGCCGTTCGCTCGCGAGGAGGTCCTGGCGCGCGTGCAAGCACACCTTGCCATCGGCAGGGCGAAAGCCCAGTCTGAGATGGTAAGCCAGGAACTCGGTGCCGCACGTGCGGAGTATGAACGGGCCAGGGCTGCGTTGGCGGAGCAGATCCAGGAGCTGGAGAGTGGCAACACGGCACTGCGGGAGACCAAGGCCAGGTTCGAGGCAGTCTACGATCACCATTTCCAGCTCACCGGGCTCCTTGACGCGCAAGGTCGGCTCCTTATGGCCAACCGGCGAGCGGCGGAATTCGCGGGAGTGGCTGAGGATGACCTGATTGGGATGCCGTTCGTGGAAACACCATTCTGGGCCCACTCGCGAGACGCTCGGCTTGACCTACTGGATGCGATCAGACGGGCGCTGGGCGGCGAATCCGTCCATTTCGAGACTACCCACGTCTCGGTCACTGGCGAGATACGGGACTTCGACTTCTGCGTCAGTCCGGTGTTCGATGATGATGGCAACGTGATCTACCTCGTTCCGGAGGGGTATGACATCACCGAGCGGAAGTCTTCGGAGAGGGCGTTGCGCGAGAGTGAAGCACGTTACCGGGGGACCATGGAGTGCGCTGGCGAAGCCATTTTCCTGTGTGATTCGACGGGAGGGATTGTTGATGTGAACCGGCGTGCTTACGAGGGGTCGGGTTACACTCGCGAGGAACTGCTGACCATGCACGTGACGGACATAGAGGAGTCTCTGGACGAGGAGGGGATCAGGAGGCTGTGGGATAGGTTGAATGGGGAAGAGCTCGCCGGCGAGCCGGTTACGTTGGAGGGTATCCATCGATACAGGGATGGTCGCCGTCTCCCTGTCGAAGTCCGGGTAGGTCTCGTGGAACTGGGCACCGAGACTCTGATGTTGGCATTGGTCCGCGACATCACTTCGCGCAAGCGGGCGGAGAATGAGCTTCGTGAAAGGGAGGAGATGATCCGTGCCCTGGTGGAGACATCGCAGGACTGGATCTGGTCGATTGATCTACAGGGGACTCACACATACTGCAATCCCGCCGTTGAGAGCATTCTGGGGTACCGTCCGGACGAGCTTGTCGACAAGCCGGCTCTGAGTCTGGTCCATGACGAAGACAGGGCGAAGATCGAGGCGATGTTACCCGCCTGCATTGCCGGGAAACGAGGCTGGACCAATCTTCTCTCCCGGTGGCGCGCCAGGAACGGTGGTTGGCGCTTCCTGGAGAGCAACGCCGTGCCCATTCTGGATGAGAATGGCGAACTGGTTGGCTTCAGGGGCGTAGACCGCGACACCACCGACCGCAAGCAGGCAGAGGAAGCGCTCCGGAAGAGCGAAGCGACGTACCGCACCTTCTTTGAGAACTCGTGCGACGCGATACAGATCCTGGTGAATGGGGTATTTGTGGACTACAACGCCGCCACAGTGGCCTTGCTGGGGTATGCGGACAGGACCGAACTCGTCAACACGACCCCGGAGGGTCTTTCGCCTGAGCACCAGCCCGACGGCCGGGAGTCCGCCGAGAAGGCCAGAGAGATGGTCGAGACTGCCCGCAGGCAGGGAACGCATCGCTTCGAGTGGGACCATATGGGGAAGGATGGGGAGATCCTCCCCGTGGAGGTGGCGTTGACTGCCCTTTCTCGTGATGGTGACGCGACCTTGTACTCTGTCTGGCGGGACCTACGCGGACGGAAGCAGGCAGAGGAGGAGCGGGAGGCGCTGGAGGCGCAGTTGCGCCAGTCGCAGAAAATGGAGGCGATCGGGAAACTGGCTGGCGGGGTGGCGCACGACTTCAACAACCTGCTCCAGGCGATCCTGGGCTATGGCGAGATGGCGTTGGAGGAGACCGAGGAAGGGAGCACGCTGCAGGAAGACCTCTTAGAGGTGGTGAAGGCAGGGAACAGCGCCACGGTTCTGACCCGGCAGTTGCTGGCCTTCAGCCGTCGTCAAGTGCTCAGTCTTGAGGTCGTCGATCTCCACGACGTGGTGGAGGAAATCGCGAAGATGATTCGTCGTGTGATCGGCGAGCATATCGCTCTCAGGATTGTCGCCGCTCCCGGCCTCAAGTTGGTGTATGCCGACCGGGGCCAGCTTGAACAGATCCTGATGAACCTGTGCGTGAACGCCCGGGACGCCATGCCAGAAGGGGGAGAACTGACGGTCCGCACCGCGGCGGTCGAGTTGGATGATGCCTTCTGCCAGACCCACGGCTGGGGGGCCCCCGGGCGCTGCGTGCAGCTCTCTGTGAAGGATACGGGCGTAGGTATGGACGAAGAGACGCAACGGCGCATCTTCGAGCCCTTCTACACCACGAAGGAGAGTGGCAAGGGCACGGGCCTAGGGCTTTCCACGGTCTACGGCATTGTGCGCCAGCACAACGGGTTGGTCCTGGTCCGCAGCGAACCTGGGAAGGGATCGGCATTCCGGGTCTTCCTGCCCCCGAGCAGGGGCCGCGCGGAGGGGCAGCGGGAGGCGGCAGCGGCGACACCATCTGGGGGAACGGAGGTCATTCTGTTGGCCGAAGACAGCGAGAGCGTGCGGTTGTTGGGCACACGGTTCCTGGAGACGGCGGGCTACACGGTGCTGGCGGCGGCCGATGGTCACGAGGCGATTCGGGTGTTTGATGCGCATCGGGACACCATCGACATGGCCATGCTGGATGTGGTAATGCCCGGTTGCAGCGGACGCGCAGTCCTCCACCACATCCGGGAGTCGGGTTCCTCGATACCCGCTCTCGTGGCGAGCGGATACAGCTCGTCGCAGCTACAGGAGGGGCTCGCGATCGAGGAAGATGTCGAGCGCATAGCCAAGCCCTACCAGCGCGGGGAGCTCCTGCGCAGGATTCGGGAGATCCTGGACGCCTGAACGGACCTGTGACACTCTCGTGCTTGAGGCCGTCGCGTGCTTGAGGCCGTCGAGGTGGAACTGAGTCTCCTTGGCGACGTTGCTGACCCAGACCGGGGAAACTGGGGACGGGGGACGAAACTGGAAACTGGGGACAGAGTTCTTTACTGTTTTCAAGCGATTTGGTTGATTTTTCTGCACAACAAGTCCTTTCCCTGCTCGTCA
>JABGQJ010000321.1 GCA_018648945.1 Victivallales bacterium | reverse complement strand
GCTCCGCGCTCGGGGACGAGCGCATCTCCAGCGCTGGGGTGGGCATGGCGGAACGCCCTGGAAATGCGGTGCTGGATCGCGGACCGACTACTTGCCGCGCCAGTTGCGTTTGCGCAGGCGGATGGCGGCGGGGGTGATCTCCACCAGCTCGTCCTCGTTGATGTAGTCGATGCAGTCTTCAAGGCTGAGTGCGGTGGCCGCAGTCAGGGTGACGCTGTCGTCCGTCCCGGAAGCCCGGGTATTGGTCAGCTTCTTGCCCTTGGCCGGGTTCACGGAGAGGTCGCCCTCGCGGCAATGTTCGCCCACGATCTGGCCTCGGTAGACGTTGACGCCGGGGCCGATGAAGAGGCGCCCGCGCCCCTGGAGATTGAAGAGGGCGAAAGCCACAGTCTTGCAGGTATCCATCGCCACCAGCACGCCCCGGATCCGGTGGGTGATCTCGCCGGCGAAACGGTCGTAGTCGCTGAATACGTAGCCCATGACCCCGAGGCCCTTGGTGTCGGTGAGGAACTCCGAGCGGAAGCCCAACAGGCCGCGGGTGGGGATGCGGTACTTGAGCCGGGTCATGCCGTCGGCGGTCTCCATGCTCAGCATCAGGCCCTTGCGCACGCCGAGGTTCTCGATGACCGAACCCACATGGTCCTCACCCACGTCCAGGGTCAGTTCCTCGAAGGGCTCCAGCTGGTGCCCGTTCTCTTCCTTCATGATGACTTGGGGACGGGTGACCTGGAACTCGTAGCCTTCGCGACGCATGCGCTCGATCAGGATCGAGAGATGCAGTTCGCCGCGGCCGGAGACCTCGAAGCCATTGCCGTCGCCGAGGGGCTTCACCTGAAGCGCCACATCGGACATGATCTCGCGCTCCAGCCGGTCCGCGAGATGGCGGCTGGTCACATAGGTCCCTTCGGTACCCGCGAAGGGCGAGTCGTTGGGGATGAAGTTCATGGCCAGAGTGGGCGGATCGATCTCGGTGGGAGGCAGGGGGCATGGATTGACCGGGTCGGTATAGGTGCACCCCACGGTAACCTGCTCCACGCCGGCGATGGCGACAATGTCGCCGCAGACCGCCGAATCGGCCGCGATGCGCTGGTTGCTCTCGAACCGGTACATCTTGGTGATGCGCGCGGGTACCAACTCGCCATCGCGCAACGCCAGAACCACGTCCTGATTGATCGCCAAGCTCCCCGAGGTGATTTTGCCGATGCCCATGCGCCCCAAGTAGGGACTGTACTCGATACTGCTCACCAGTACCTGAAGGGGACCGTCCCCCTCCCCGCTGGGCGCGGGTACATGCTTGACCATCAGGTCGCAGAGGGGCAGGAGATCCTTCCGTTCGTCTTCCAGCTCAAGCATGGCATACCCATCGCGGGAGGAGGCGTAGACGACGGGGAAGTCGAGGATCTCGTCAGGGGCGCCAAGCTGCACGAAGAGGTCGAAGACCTGGTCCACCGCCCAGTGCGAACGCGCGGCCGGCTTGTCGATCTTGTTGATGACGACGATGACCGGCAGGTCCATCGCCAGGGCCTTGCGCAGCACGAAGTAGGTCTGCGGCATGGGGCCTTCCTGGGCGTCCACGAGCAGCAGTGCGCCGTCGGCCATCTCCAGCACGCGTTCCACCTGGCCGCCGAAGTCCGCGTGCCCGGGCGTGTCGATGATATTGATCGTGTAATCGCCGTAGACGAACGCGCCATTCTTGGAGCTGATGGTGATCCCGCGCTCGCGCTCGAGGTCCATGGAGTCCATGAGCCGTTCGGCGACATCCTGGTTCTCGCGGAACATGCCGCTCTGTTGGAAGAGCTGATCGACAAGGGTGGTCTTGCCGTGGTCGACATGCGCGATAATCGCAACGTTGCGCAGATGGTTCTGGTCCATGCAGGGCCTCTATGTGTGACAACGAACGGAGCCACGGCGGCGACGCAGACCGAGTGGCGAGCCCATACTATACTCTCCCACAGCTCCCGCCGCTTCCTGAGTCGGGCGTTTCGTGCTGCCCAATCGACAGTTGCGCATGTGGCAGCCCCGGTCGAGGCGTGTAGTGTAGCGCATCCCCCCCCGCCAATGAGGAAACTGCCCCATGCGCCCCAATATCATCTTCATCGTCACCGAACAGCACCGGGCCGATTGTGTCGGCTACGAGAACCATCCCGTGCTGCTGACGCCCAACTTGGACAATATCGCCCACAACGGGGTGCGCTTCGGGCGCTTCTACTCCGCCTGTCCCTCCTGCATTTCCGCCCGTCGCTCCATGCTGACTGGGCAGTTGCCCCAGACTCACGGCCTGGTTGGCTATCGTGAAGGACTGGAATGGGATACGCCCACTTTGCCCGGCGTCCTGCGCGACCATGGCTACCAGACCCATCTGGTCGGGCGCAGCATGCACCAGTTCCCGGCCCGCCGCCGGCATGGCTACGAGGCCATGGAAATCGCCTGCCATACCGAGGACAGCGACTACGACGAGTATCTGCGCACCCATGGCCCCTCCGGGCAGACGGGTTGGTACGGCGGCGGCGTGATGCACAATGACTGGACCGCGCATCCCTGGCACCTCGACGAGCATCTGCACCAGACGAACTGGACCGTGGATCGGGCGCTGCACTTTCTGCGGCGGCGAGACCCGTCCTGTCCGTTCTTCCTGACCGTCTCCTTCATCGGGGCGCATCCCCCGCTGCAGCCGCCCGCCTTCTACCTGGATCGCTACCTGCGCACGGGAGTGCCCGAGCCGGCGATTGGCGATTGGGCCACGCCACCGGGCGCGGGCGAGACCGACTTGGTCGCTCCTCACCGGGTGGATCTCCAAGGCGAGGCCTCGCTCAGCACCCGCGCCGCCTACTATGGACTGATCAACCATATCGACGACCAGCTCCGCCGCTTGCTCAACCCCATCGTGGGCCTTTCGGCCCGCGACACCCTGATCGTCTTCACCAGCGACCACGGCGAGCTTCTTGGCGATCACTACCTGTGGCGCAAAGGCCACCCCCTGGAGGGCTCGGCCCGCGTGCCTTTCGCCGTCGCGGGACCCGAGTCGCTGGGACTGCAGCGCGGGACCAGTGTCGATGCGCCCTGCACCCACGCCGACATCATGCCCACGCTCCTCGAACTGGCTGGCGTCCCGATTCCCGAATCCGTCGATGGGCAGAGCCTCGTGCCGATGCTCCGAGGTGAGGAGGCGCCCTGCCGGGAGGTGTTGCACATCGAGCATGCCGGCTTCGAACACGGCCTGACAGATGGCACCGAGAAGTACCTCTGGAACCCGGCGACCGGTCGCGAACTGCTCTTTGATCTGACGCAGGACCCCGAGGAGCGCCACGATCTGGCCGTCAGTCCCCAGGCCGCCTCGCGCGTGGCCATCTGGCGGCAACGCTTGGCGGAGCGTCTGGCCGACCGGCCGGACGACGTCGTGGCCGACGGGGAACTCGTGCCGGGCCGCCCCTGCCCAGCCACGCTGCCGCATGCTGGCAACGCGCACGCCTTCGCCCGTCGACGCTTTGTCTGAGTTCGGGATCGCGCCGCGCTGCAGATCTACTGCCGCTGTTCCCACTGGGCCTTCGCGATCACCAGCTCGCCCTTGTGCTCCGGGTTCGTGTTGGTGAAGCCGAGGGCCTTCAGGGGGGCGATCTGCGCGGCGTGGTCGGGGGCGTTGTTCGTGATGATCGAGAGGGCCCCCCGCACGTCGAAGCAGTGCTGAATCATCGCCTTGAGAGCTTCTTGGTCGTGATCGTTGTCCTGGTAGGTCGATAGGATCACGTGCCCCAGATCGAGCTGCTTCTTCGCGTCCATGCCGTTGATGGCGAGCAGACCGACCACCTTGCCCGAGTCCCGCAAGGACATGGCGAAGTAGTTGCCTCTGGTGGACATGTGGACCACGGACCCCTTGGCCGCTTCCGCCGATGTGGGCCACTTGTCGAACGCTGGTCCCGGAGCCGCCTTCCAGTCGATCCCCAGCGCCTGGAAATCCCGCCAGTCGGTGGCCGCGAACGGCCGTAGGACAAGTCGCTTGGTTTTGATCCGATGCATACGTGCCTCCTTTCCGGCTGGCTTCTGGGCTCCAACACAAACCGCGAAGGCCACGATCAGCAGGAACGGGAGTCTGGACTTCATCTGTGACCTCCTCGGGCATTCTGCCGGGTACGGCGGCCAGAAACGGTACTCCCTATCTCGCTACGCGAACGCGCGTTGCAGGAAGTCGAGGCTGCTCTGGGCGATGTGCTTGGGATCGTACTGGAAGTCGAAGACCTCGACCGATGCGTAGTCATCGTAGCCAATCTCGCGCACGGCCTGCACGATGGGACCGTAATCCGTGTCGCCCCAGCCGGGACCGTTGCGGTTGGCGTCGTTCACATGGAAATGGCCAACCCGCCCGGCTCCATCGCGGATGACCTCGTCCAGTGGGCGGCCTTCGTCGCACATGGCTTTGACATCAATGTGCAGGCGGAAGTTGGGATGGCCGATCTCATCCACCATCCGGGCCCCCTCGGCGGCGGTGTAGATGAAGTCGGTCTCCGTCCGGGCCAAGGGCTCGATGCAGAGCACGATGCCCTTCTCCTCGGCGAGCGGGAGGAGCCCCTTGAAGAGGTCGATGGCGCGCCCCCAGGCCTGTTCGTAGGTGCTGCCGGGCTCGACGCTGCGCTGCTTGGGCGAGCCGATGACCATGCGGTCGCCGCCCAGATCGCCACAGAGGCCGATCAGGTCCAGGAAGTACTGCTGGGTGCGCTGCCGCGTCGCATCGTCCGCCGTGGTCATATGCACGTCCTTCGGACCGACGAGGAGCCAGTGCAGCCCGATGATCTCGACGCCTGCTTCCTCAGCGGCGGACCGAATCTGGTCCCGGCGGCCGGGAGAGATCTGGTTCACGTCCCCAGCGATGGTGAAGGGCGCGACTTCCACGCCCTCGTAGCCGACATCACGGGCCAGCCGGATCGCGTCCTCGACCGGCCACTTCTCGCAGAACTCATTGCACATGGCGAATTTCATTGGGTCTCTCCGGGGAGGGGGAGGGGGAAGGGAGTACTGGAATGGGGGAATGATGGAATGATGGAATGATGGAATGGGGGATGGGAGGGGATTGGGAAGGTAAGACTCCCCGCTGTGCCCGATTCGTCTGATCCGACTGATTCGTCCGATCCGACCGACTCGATTGATCTCCCCACTACTCCATCATTCAATCATTCCAGTATTCCCCCCTCTTTCCTATCCCATCATTCCCGGTTCTACAAGCACTTTCAAGGCCCCGGCCTCAGCCAAAGCCACAGCTTCGCCGATTTCCGCTAACGGCAGACGGGCGCTGACGAGGCGTTCCAGGGGCAGGTCGGGGTACTGCTCCAGTAGGGCCAGCCCGTCGCGAAACTGTCCGCAACGGGAGCCAACGATGGTCTGTTCGGCAACGACTACTGGGGACAGATTGAAGCCGTTTTCGGCCACGATGGTGGACTTGAGGACAATGGTCCCGCGTGGACGGCAGCAGGCAATAGCCTCGCCCAGGCCTTCGGGGCGACCCGTGGCCTCCACCACAAGGTCAGCGCCCTGGGCAGATGCTGGCATGGGAGAGAGACAGGTCTGCAGACCGTGCCACTGAGCCTTCGCAAGCTTGTCTTCGTGCCGCCCCACAAGCAGGGCATTCGGGCAGACCGTGGCGAGTACCCACGCACAGAGAATGCCCAGCCGCCCGTCGCCCAGCACGACAACGCGGTCGGTCGCGGCCACCGGGGTCTGCTCCAGAATCTCGCAGGCGGCGGAGAGGGGTTCCACGAACACAGCCCGCTCGTCCGAGATCGCGTCGGGGACTGGGAGCAAGTTCGCCAGCGGCAACATGCAGTACTCCGCGAAGCAGCCATCCAGGCCCACGATGCCCAACACCGTGCGGTTGGGACAATGCCTCCCGAGATCGCGGGCACACCAGTCGCATTCGCCACAGGCAGCGTTGATCTCCCCCACCACACGCTGGCCAATCCGGCCCGCCTCCTCGCAGGCGGCGATGGTCCCCACAAACTCGTGACCAGGGATTCCCGCGAACCCCATGTACCCCTTCAGAATCTCCAGATCCGTCCGGCAGACACCTGCCAGATCCACGCGGACCAATCCCCAACCGAGCGGCGGCGAGGGCACGGGGCGACGCACAAGCCGAAGCTCACCGTCGAATACCGCCGCCCACATGGTCTCCGGGATAGTCACGCGTCTACTTCAGGCTCCAGAAGAGGCCCTGTTTGGATCGCGGCGGCACTGGCCAGGGCTGGGCTGCCAGGTGCTCCAAGACCCCAACCACAGCCAACTGTGCCGCCTTGGGATCGGGGCGGAAACCACCGAGATGCCAGAGCCAGCCCCACCCATCCAGCCGGATGCCTGCGACAAACCCATCCCGGCCACCCAGGACCAGATTGAGGGCCTCGGGCCGACCGGTGAACGGGCGCTGCACACCGGAGCGCAGTCGCGCCAGCTCTGCCGCGCGCGCTGCCCCCAGCCAGACTCGGCCCTCGTCGGTGACCTTGAGCACGCGAGGCGGGTCCTCCACATCGTGACTGCCGCAGCCGAAACCGAAGGTGCTTGCCCCCCGTGGCCCAATGCCCTTGGTTTGCCACTTCCCCTCGGCACCGGGATACGCGTAGCTGTGGAAGGAGTAGCCGCCTGTCTCCCACCAGATGCCGCCGTGGCGGATGTAGTCTTTGATGGTGGCCAGCGTCTCGCCCTCGTCCGGCTGGTCCCCGTGGAAGTACTCCCCGCCGGGGTTCACCACGGCGAAGGGGCGATTCGGGGCCGTGGCTCTGAGCATTGCCATGAGCTCCTTGGTGCTGGTTACCGCCTTGATCTCGTAGCCAGCCTGCTTGAGCTGCGGGCTGGCAGTCAGGGCCTTGAGCCACGCGGCACCGTCCAGATCTACCCAGGAGTCGGGAGCATCCGCGAGCACCGGGACCACGATGGTGCGGGACCGCCCGCGCCAGACAATGGGGGCTTTCCCAGCCAGCCCATCGGGCATCGCGTAGCCTTTCTTGGCCGCTGCCTCGGGGGTAGCCAACTGTCCCTTGGCACGGGGTTGGCTCGTCTCCTGCTCCTTGTCGAGCTCCTGCCAGGAGACCTTGCGTAGCAGATCCGTGGGCACACCCGCCGGAACCAGCTGCCCGGACTCGGCGAGCACCCCGCCCCGGGTCTTGCCATCAATCTGTCGCACGGCAAACGCGAACGCCGGGCCCTCCGGTTGGTGCAGCATGCCCGCCTGCACGTTCGGCCCGACGGCGAGGAAGCCGGGACCTGCCACGGTGGCCTTGGCATAAGCCGCGAACTCGGGAGCCTTGATCGACGACATGGACAGCGGCTCATCGCTGGTGTTGCTAAGTACAGTCACCCCCTGATAGCGGGCCAGCATGACGCTCCGGTTTGCTCCCGGCACGTCGGCCAGCGGGTAGGTGAAGTCAAGCAGCGGCTGCCCGCCATACTCGGCGCAGACCGTCTTCTGCACGGCGTCCAGCCAGAATAGCCACGCTCGGTGCTCGGGCTGTTTCAGACGGGCCACGTTGCTCACCTCGGTCATGCCGTAGCCAAAGGCGAGGGCGTAGGCGAGGCGCTCGGGATTAGAGATGAAATGCCCCAGGTCGTGGGCAGTGAACAGGCAGTTGTCATGGGCCAGATAGCCCAGCAGCGGGAAGAACTCCCACTCGCCATCCATGAACTTCAGGCGGTTGTGCCCGGACGCATGCCGACCAGCGGCAGGGATCATGCCCCAGGCCATGCCACAGAGCATGGTCTCGAACTGGGCGACGCGGTCGTAGCCATCCTCGGTGGCCACCGGGACCTTCTCGGCGTCCTCCATGGCCAGGGAGTTCAGGCCTTCCACCGCACTCGTGGCATAGGGCGCGGCGTCGCTCGTGTCCCAGCGGAAGCCGCGGGCACCGATTTGGTCTTGGAAGAGCACGTCACTGGGGTACTGCACCACCATCTCTTGATGGGTCCGCCGGTGCACGGCAATCTGCTCCGGGTGCCAGTAGCAAACGGTGTAGCCTTCGTTGGTGGCATAGCGTTCCTTGCTCAGCGACCCGTCCAGCTTGCGCAGCAGCGGGGCGTTGCCCGCCCGCTCGAAGGTGGGTCCCTTGGGACCAATGCACCACCAGGAGGTGTTGGTGTAAGGCATCATCAGATGCCCCATCTTCTGCCCCTTGCGGTACAGTTCGGCAAACTGCTCGCCAGTGCCGTAGCTCTCGCGCACGGGAAGATGGTCGGGGTACTGCTTGTCGAAGCCGCCCGTCAGGTATTCGGTGAAGTGGAACAGACTGGCGGCCGGAATCCCGTCGAGCATGGCCATGTGCTCCCCCACCTTGCGCGCATGGGCACGCAGGAGTAC
>JABGQJ010000320.1 GCA_018648945.1 Victivallales bacterium | reverse complement strand
CACCACCTTGGCCAGCAGGGCTTCCCGACCAGACTTGCTCTCCACGATTAGCCCGCGGATGCGGTTGCCGTCCATGACCGCTCCCGCCACCCGCGTGCCCAGCAGCATGTCCACGCCCGCATCCTCCACCAGCTGCGCCAGCACCAGCTTGCCCAGCTCGATATCGTAGATGATATGGCCTTTGTGATCGTGCCAGGCCTTGCCGTACCCCATCGCTTCCGCCAACGCATCGGCGATCTCCACCGGAATGCCGGTGGAGCCAAGCCGGTGCTCGCTCGTGTAGAAGCAATTGAAGATGCTGCAACACATCCCCGCTGTCGCCACCCCACCGAGGAAGCTGTTCCGCTCCACCAACAGCGTCCGCGCGCCAGACCGCGCCGAAGCCAAGGCAGCGGCAACGCCTCCCAGCCCGCCTCCAGCCACAATCACATCATACTGTCCCCGTACAGGGAGGTCTCGGCCGGGTTCATGGATTCGTTCGTCGGTGGTCATCGGCGGTCGCTCCTGCTAGTGATTGTGCCTCCGCGACTGCGCACTATAGGCCAGCCAGGCAGCCGCGCCATGTGGAACTCCCTGCCACCCCCTCCTGAAAGGCGGGCGGCAGGTTGCATCTCCGCCAAACGGAGCCAGATTCCCCCTGTGAAATTTCAGTTAATGTTTTTACGGAGTCTGGCAATCGGCTTCCCGCATGGTCTCTGGTTCGGGATTCTGTCCTGCGGTTTCCTTGGGGGTGCCTCCATGGCCGGTGCGGCACCAACCGTCGTTGCTGTGCGAGCTGGCGGCCTCCAGAAGGGCCGGATGGTTGGTGGTCCATGGCAGGCCGAAGGCGGCGCGCTCGTGGCGCGCGGTCTGCACCGTTACCTCTACGCGCGGGGGTATTTCACCGGCGACGTCCATGTTCACGCCCGTCTCACGCTGGACAAGCTCAGTCACACCGCCGCGTCGGTGATGATCAACCGCCACGACACCTTCGGCTTCGATGGTTCCGAGAACCGGATCTTCATCGCCGGCCCTGCTTTCAGTCGCCGCACCAGATTCCTCCAACCGGCCACCGACTACCTCACTCCCGGCAAGCCCTTCGACCTCGACATCATCCGCAAGGGCGGCATGCTGAGAGTCACCATCAACGGCAAGCTCGTATTCGAGAGACCAGATACTCGCCAGACCTTCGGGACAGTGGCCTTGCGGCCCTGGCGAGCTACAATGCGGGTTCACGAATTCACAGTCAGCGGCAATCTGGACAAGGAGCGAATGATGAGCGAGCAACTCAGCGAGGCCCAACATATCCCGGTCGTCGATCTCTCCCAGCAGCGGGAACGGCACACCTTCATTGCGAAGGGCACGCCGGAGATCTACCAAGGCCACCCCACCACCGTGCTCATGGCGGACGGCAAGACCATGTTCGCGGTCTGGAGCATTGGCCATGGCGGCCATGCAGGCCCGATGGCGAAGAGCACCGACGGCGGGCGCACCTGGGCTTCCATCCCCACCCCCGAGGAATGGAAGAAGACCTGGAACTGCCCCAGCATCTATCGCCTCACCGACCCGCAGGGCAAGGAGCGCCTGTTCGTCTTCACCGCCCGCCCGAACATGACCCACAGCTACAGCGAAGACGAAGGCAAGACCTGGTCTCCCGTCCGCGAACTGGGCATGCCCTGTGTCATGACCTTCTCCAGCATTGTCCGGCGCAGCGACGGCAGCTACCTGGGCATGTATCACAAGGGTCCGGACGGCAAGGACCGCACTCCCCTTGCCTGCTGGCAGACCGTTTCCCGCGATGGCGGCCTCACTTGGGGACCGCCTGTCCTCGCCGCCACCAAGGAGAACTGCAACCCCTGTGAACCATTCATGTTCTGGAGCCCCGATCGCGAGCAACTTGCCTGTCTCCTCCGCGAGAACAGCCACACCGGTTGCAGTCTAATGATGTTCTCCGAAGACGAAGGCGAGACGTGGAGCCAACCCGTGTTCACCCCGTGGGGGCTTTCCGGCGACCGCCATGCAGGCGTCTACACCAAGGACGGACGCCTCGTCGTGTGTTTCCGCGACATGGCCCCCGAAAGCCCTACGCGCGGGCATTTTCTGGCCTGGGTTGGCACCTGGGAAGACGTCGTCCGCGGACGGCCCGGCCAGTACCGGATCAAACTCCTGCAAAGCTACGCCGGGGGCGACTGCGGCTACCCCGGCGTGGAACTGCTGCCCGACGGCACCATCGTCGCCACGACCTACATCAAGTACGACAACGGCCCGAACAAGCACTCCGTGGTCAGCGTCCACTTCCGGCTTGACGAGACCGACCCCATCGCCCGCAAAGAGAACAAGCAGCTCACCCAGGTCGACCTTTGGACCAGCGGCAAGGGCTCGCACACCTACCGCATCCCCGCCATCGCCAAGACCACCAAAAGCACGCTCCTCGCTTTCTGCGAAGCGCGGCGTGAGGGGCGCAGCGATGCCGGGAACATCGACATGGTCACCCGGCGCAGCACCGATGGCGGACAGACGTGGGGCGAGGACATTGTGGTCTGGGACGACGCGGGAAACACCTGCGGCAATCCCTGCCCGGTCATCGATCAAGAGACCGGCACCATCCACCTGCTGATGACCTGGAACCTCGGAGCCGACCACGAGCGCCTGATCTGCGACGGCACAGCCAAGGACACCCGCCGCGTGTACGTCGCCCGCAGTACCGACGACGGGCTCACCTGGACCAAGCCCGAAGAGATCACTGCCACCACCAAGAAGCCAGACTGGACATGGTACGCCACCGGCCCTGGCAACGGCATCCAGCTCACCACCGGTCCCCACAAGGGACGGCTGATCGTCCCCTGCGATCACAAGACGACTCGCACCAGTGAGTACTTCAGCCACGTCATCCACTCGGACGACCACGGCAAATCCTGGCAGCTCAGCGGCATCGTCCCCTGCGACAAGGCCAACGAATGCACCATCGTCGAGCTGCCCGACGGGACACTCATGCTGAACATGCGCAACGCCGACCGCAGCAAACGCCAGCGCCTTGTCGCCACCAGCGCGGACGGTGGCACCACCTGGAGCCAAGCCAGCCCCCAGGAACAGCTCCCGGAACCCATCTGCCAAGCCAGCCTGATTTCCCTGGCCGAAGGCGGTCTCCTCTTCTCCAATCCCGGCAACGCCACCGACCGCAAGATGATGACCATCAGCCAAAGTACCGACCAAGGCAAGAGCTGGTCTGCCCGTTGCCTGCTTGCCAACGGCCCGGCGGCCTATTCCTGTATGGTCCAGGTGGACGGTGATACCGTCGCTTGTCTCTACGAATCTGGGGACAAGAATCCCTACCAGGCCATCACTCTGGCCTTGATTCCGCTGCGCTGGTTCGAATAGCGGACACGTAAAGGAGTATTCCCATGCTGCGTTCGTTTGCCCTTGCCACCGTCCTTGCCCTCGCCTCCGTAGTCAGTGCGGGGGAGAGAACCGGTTCTCTGCTGGAGCAGAGCGTCACCATCGGACGCCTGCCCGACCTGCCCGCCCCCCCGGCGGGCGGCATATCCCTCGGCTTGGCCGGTACCTTCGCCGGCACGCACAGGGGCGCCCTGATCGTCGCTGGCGGAGCCAACTTCCCCGACGGCTGGCCCAAGGACAAGAGCGGCGGGCCGCCGCAGAAGGTCTACCATCGGGACGTCTATGTCCTGGAGAAGGTCGATGACGCCGACCCCAAATGGCATGTCTTTGCGAATGTCCTGCCCCACGGCTACAGCTACGGCGTCTCCGTCTCCACCGCCGACGGTGTGGTCTGCTACGGCGGCGAATGGAAAGAGGCCCTGACCAAAGACCCTGAGACCGGGGAGCTCGGCCAGAAACGTCATCTCTCCGCCGAGGGATTCGTCCTGACCTGGGATGCAGAAGCCAAGAAGGTCGCTCTCGGGACCAAGCTGGGCGAGCAGGGGCAGGCGCTCCCTCCCCTGCCCACTGCCACTGCCTACTTCGGCGCGGCTCTGGTCAAGGACACGATCTACATCGCGGGCGGCGACTGCGGCGAAGGCCCCACCGACCAGTTCCTCTCCCTCAACCTGAAGGGCAAGGGACTGAAGTGGGAGGCCTTGCCCTCCTGTCCCGGCTCCCCGCGCTGGAAGAACGCGGTGGCAGCCCAGAGCGATGGCGATAGCGACTGCATCTACCTCTTCAGCGGCAGCGGCCCGGATGGCATGCGCCTGACCGATGCCTGGCGCTTCAGCCCCAAAGCCCTCACTGGTGCCAGGGAGCAATTCGACGGAGAGCCGGCCGAGTTCCCCGCCTGGGTGAAGCAGCGCGACACCAGCGGCCTGGTTCCCCGCCACCAAGTCTGGCGACGGCTTGCCGATGTGGGCGCGGGCGATCCCGGCGTGCGCTGCGTCGCGGCAGCCCCGGCAGCGAAGGCGGGCGCGAACCACATCCTTGTCTTCGGTGGCGATGATGGCGATTACTACCAACGCCCGGAATGGAAAGCGCTCGAAGCGGAGATCAAGGCAGCACAAGGCGACGAGGCAAAGCTGGCCGGACTCCTGGCTCGGAAGGACCAGCAGATGATGGCCCATCCCGGCTTCCGCCCGGACATCCTGGCCTATCATACCATCACCGACACCTGGGTGACCCTCGCCCAACTGCCCCGGCAGAATGACCCCACCCCCAGCGGCGATGGCGACACCGTCGGCAACCACGTAACCACGAACGTGGTCCTCTGGAATGGCTCCTTGGTCATGCCCTCCGGCGAGGTCCGCCCCGGTGTGCGCAGCCCCGCTGTCTGGCAACTCAGACTCAAGGTCCCGACCAGCTTCGGCATCGTCAACTACGCGATCGTCGGCATCTACTTCGTCGTGCTGCTGATCATGGGCTTCTACTTCGCCAAGCGCGAAAAGACCACCGACGACTTCTTCCGCGCCGGCAAACGCATTCCGTGGTGGGCGGCGGGGCTCAGTGTCTTCGGCACCATGCTCAGCGCCATCACCTTCATGGCTGCTCCCGCCAAGATCTACGCCACCAACTGGCTCTACGTGGCCAATGTGTTCCTGCTCTTCGCCATCGTCCCCATTGTCACCCGTGTCTTCATCCCCTTCTATCGGCGGCTGGATGTCACTACCGCCTACGAATACCTGGAGAAACGCTTCAACGTCTTCGCCCGGCTGTTCGGCAGCGCCGCCTTCCTGCTTATGCAGTTTGGGCGGCTCGGCATCGTTCTGTTGCTTCCTTCGATCGCCCTGTCGGTGGTAACCGGCATCAACGTGTACCTC
The DNA here is from genome assembly GCA_018648945.1 of Victivallales bacterium. Next base: position 3,101 of record JABGQJ010000320.1, on the reverse strand, counting down.
TGCATCGCGGTCATGGGTGTCCTTGCCACCGTCTACACCGTGCTTGGTGGCATGGAGGCGGTGATCTGGACGGACGTGCTGCAAGTGTTCGTGCTGATGGGTGGCGCGTGCGTCGCCCTCGTCCTGATGGTGCTTCACACCGATGGCGGCGTGAGCGGCCTGCTGAGTTCGGCCGCAACCTACGGCAAGCTGGAGTGCATCGACTGGTCGTTCGACTACCGCACCGCCAGCATCTGGGTTCTTCTGCTCGCCGCGCCCCAGCTGCTCATCCCCTACGCCTCGGACCAGGCAGTCCTCCAGCGCTACCTGACCACCAAGACAGAGAAGGATGCCAAGAACAGCCTCTGGCTCTGTGTCTGGCTCGGACTCGCCGCCCTCGTTTTCTGGATGCTCGGAACCGCCCTCTGGGGCTACTACCGCAGCAACCCCTGCAACCTCACCCCCGCTCTCGACCAGACCGACCGCATCTTCCCCTGGTACATCATCACCCAACTCCCCACCGGCGTTGCGGGCCTGGTCATCGCCGGGGTCTTTGCAGCCAGCATGTCCAGCCTGGATAGCAGCATGAACTCCATGTCCGCCGCCGTCGTCACCGACTTCTACCGGCGCTTCAAGCCCGAAGCCAGCGAGGAGTCCTGCCTCAAGCTTGCCAAGTGGATGACCGCCCTGGCCGGACTGGCAGGGACCATCTTCGCCTTGGTCATGGCTGGCTCCAATATCAAGAGCCTCTGGGACACCTTCTCGAAACTCCTGGGGCTCTTCGGCGGCGGCTTAGCCGGGCTTTTCGTTCTCGGCATGTTCACTCGCCGCGCCACCGGCACCGGGGCCGTGATCGGTCTCTTCGGCAGCGCGGTGGTACTGTGGCTGGTGAAGACCCAGACCGACCTGCACTTCTTCCTATACGGTGTCGTGGGCATCGCCAGCTGTGTGATCATCGGCTGGCTCGCCAGTCTGGCCACGCCAGCAGTCGATCGCGACCACCTGACCGTCTACAACTTGCCACCGCCCTTGGACGAGTAGAGGGCACGAGCAGACGGCATCCCAGGGGCAACCATCCGGTTTTCCCCCATTCCCCCATTCCATCATTCCCCCATTCCATCATTCCACTATTCCAACGGCCATGAAGCCCGCAGGGGATCGTCGTAGCAGCCGATCTTCCCGACCGGAATCCTCTTGAAGCCCAGTTGCCAAGCTGGCGATTCAGGCTTGAGCCGGTAGTCGTCGTTGGCGGGATCAAGGAAGAGCGGGTCGGCGATGATCGAGTTCCGATCCATGCCGTCCGCCTGCCACGCCTCCCACTCCGGCATGGGAGAGACGGGGTGGAGTTCCACATCGTCCAGCCAGAGCTCCCCCTCGTCCTGCCCCAGGATCACGCGCAGATAGAAGGTCTTATCCATCCCCTCGTGGTAGTTCCCGTCGCCCTCCTTCGGGAAGCGGAACGCCACTTCATGCCGTGTCCACTGCGTGCCGACCTGCGCCTGCTTGCTGAAGCGCACATCGTAGGCCCCGCCTTTGTAGCTCAGCGCCTCGAACCGTATTGCCGTCTTGGCAGCCCCCGCCCGCAGCCACACCGAGGCGCGGTATGCCTGGCCCGGCACGACCGTCTGGATGAATTGGCTTTCCGCCATCACCTGGCGCAACCAATTGGGTTTGCCCTCAAAGTCCGGGGAATCCACAGCATGTAGGCGGAGACACTTTGCCCCGGAGTGAGTCGGCTTGGTGACCAGTTGTGCCGTGCTCTGCTTGCACGGCAACCGGAACCGCCATTCCGGGGGCGCTTTTCCCATCTCCCCCGCCTCGAACCCACCGTTGGGTGCCAGATCCTCCCCCACGGTCTCCTTTACCTTGAACACGCCAGTGCGGACCGTCTGTCCGTGGTGCCAGACCAGATTCCGGTCCGAGGGATTGTGCTGGGGCGACACGTTGCGGAAGCGGAATGCCTGCGCCTTGGGATCGCGGTAGGAGAGGATGTTGCCCTCGAAGCTGTTGCTGTGCATGGTGCGCCCGTCCGGCAATGCCGTATTCATGGGATCGCAGAGGGTGCTGCCTTTCCCGTGCCACGCGGGGATGTTGGCTACCGACTCGAACTTCTCGACCCACTTGAAGGTAAGGCCGCGCTTCCAGAAGAAATGGCCCGTGTGCCAGCCACTGGCCTCAATCTGCCCGCCCGCGTCGTACAGACCGGCACCGCAATCGACAATGATGTTGTTCCTGACCCGGTTGAACCGCCCGTCGTGGACCATGACGCCGCCGCGCGGCACGCGGGCGATGATGTTCCCTTCCACGGTCACCCCCATGGGAGTCCAGTCCAGGTAGATTCCCCACGAGTAGAATCCCGTCTGCCACTTCCCGTTCCGGCGTCCACAACCCACCACGTCATGGATGAAGTTGTGGCGAATGACCGTGCCGTGGGCCGACAGCCAGTTCAAGGAGCCACCATAGATCGCCCCTGTATCCGTGGTCTCCAGACTCGCATGGTGCAGCTCGTTCAGCTCGATCACGTTCCGGTTACCACCAAACTGAACCGCGAAGCGCGGCACGTGGTGGATGGTATTGCGCGACACCCGATTGCCAACCCCACTCACCGTGATCCCCGACCCCTGCTTGTAGAACACCCCCGTGCGGGTGATGTGGTTGTTCTCGGCATAGTTCCCAGCCGGGGTGAGAGTCAATTGATCGCCACCGGAAAGCGTGATCCCGCTGTTGCCGACATCGGCGATATCGCACCCCACCACGCCGTTGCGCTTGCCGCCAACGACGCGCACACCGGAACCATGGTAGTCACCCACGTTCCGGACGGTACAGGCGGCAATCCGACAGTCCTCGGAGTCCTTCACCTGCACCGCACTGCCATCGCAGTACTGGAAGGTCAGCCCGCGCACCGTAATGTGCTTCGCGCCCTCGACCTGAAAAATCGTGCGCGTGACCGGCACGTAGACAGGCCTGTCCGCCAGCGGCGCGGGCGGTAGGAAGTAGAGCGTCGTGCCGGCTGCATCCGTCGCCCACTCCCCCGGCGCGTCCAGTTCCTCCAAGGGCCCCATGACGAAGTAGCGGTCGTCGGGCTTGATCTCGTAAGAGCAATTCCGCTTCAGCGTGATGGT
>JABGQJ010000032.1 GCA_018648945.1 Victivallales bacterium | reverse complement strand
CGAACGTCCGCCAGCTCGGCCACCACGGCAGGAACACGCCAATCTCGACATCCGGGAACAGCCCGTGCCACTTCCTCAGATAGTCATAGTGGATGTCGTGCGCCGAGATCCAGAGGGCATTCCTCATCTGCCACGCGGGCAACTCCCCCTTGCGCACCCGTTCCGGGATCGTGCCCTTGGCACACCAGCGTTGCTTGACCGCCCACGCGCGGTAGACCTGGGCCGCGCCATACCAGCCACCCGTGTACTCGTTGGTGACGACCGGATAGGGCGACGTGAAGCCCATGCCGGGACGACCGGTATTGCTGGGGAAATGGTGCACGGAGCAGCGCACGCCTGGCCCAACATAGGACTTGGCCGTGTCCTTCGAGACCTCGAAATCCTTGACGTGACCGGCGGAATCCTGCGTCCAGACCATCACCCCCCGGTCGCCGTTGTCGTACAGGATCGCCTGCAACGCCTGCATTTTGGAGCCGTACGTACCGAACCAGATAGCGTCTTTGAGGCGTGGGCGTCCGCCGGCATCCGTGTGCTGTTTGCTGAAGGGATCGCGGATGACCTCCCCCAGTTGGTACGGAACCGTGAGCCGGTCATGCTCGGGCCCGGAGATGGGGTTCAGGACCAGCAGCGGGAACTCCACCTCGTACACGCCGAAGCCCTGGCTCGGGCGGACGTCGATGGTCCAGTGGGTCTCGCCTGCCCGACGCTGGCCGATGCCGACCTTGACCATCGCCTCGGCGTGGGCCCGGTGCCCATCGGCGGTCAATCCGGTCCGGCCACCCGTGATGACTGTCTTCCGCCGGTGGTCTCCATCCCGCCAGAGAGTGATCCGGTAGAGCAGACCGTCACTATCGAGGATGTTCTTGTGTAGCAGTTTGGGAGCAGGCTTGGGCTTGGGTGGGGGGACATAGCGGGTGCGATGATTCGCCGCCATCGAGGCCTTGACCTGCGCCGGTGTGCGATGGTCGTAGGCGACGGTCACGTCGTCGATCTCCACCTGATCACCTGCGCCCTTCAGCCCAAAGTAGACCTTGATCGACACGGCTTCCGGAAGGGCGACATAGACCCGCATTGTGTAGTCACGCCAGCCAGCGTCGAGGTCGATTGCAGCCGGATCAGTCGTCACGCCCCCACTGCCACCAACGAACCGGCCGTCCGCGGTATGCAGGGCCTGGGCCCAGCGCAGACGCCCCCGGCCCCGGGCGCGGAACCGCACCAGCAGGGCACGGGACTTGAGCGGAACCACCCCATTGTGAATGAAGGCACTGTTGGGCTTGGTGGCGATCATCTGCAGAGCCTTGCCGCCGCCATCGCCCGTCACCACAGCGAGCGTGGCGCGGTCGGCAATGGTACTAGGCAACGACCAGAAGCGCGCGCCCTGACTGAGATCCCCGTTGGGCAGTTCAGCCGGCGCATGTCCCGTCGGCAACAACCCCGCCTTCACCGGGGCCATGGCCAACACTAGTAGGTACGCAAACACGAGTCTCAAGCGCATTGCTGGTCCTTTCCACGCGAAGTGGCGCCACGACTGCCACGCCCGGCGGCAAACCTACCCTCGCCAACCACGACACCCAAATGTGCCGTTGCCGAGGTCGCCGACAGGATCAGAACGTGAGATCGGCCTACGGCGGGCTATCCCCCCGGCTCTCCATATCGACCAGATTGTCCTTGTTGCTCTCGAAGAACCCCCTCACCAAGATCATGGCATTCATCAAGGCATCCACCGGCCCCACGCCCATGGCCGGACAGGGCCTGGACAGAGAGCCTTCGACCATCACCGGACAGCACCAGTCCGAGTCTTCCCTCTCCGGATCTTCCGGGAAGGGACGGCCAACCACGATGCGATGCGAGACAGTCCCGCCATCGGCGGCTCGAGAATGCCACACATCCTCTGCGACGGGGTCGTGTATCTCCGCAATCTCGGGTAGGGGACACATGACAGGTTACGTCCCCTCTTTCCCGATGAAAAGCGTGAGCGTGTTCGACTTCGCGAACTTGTCGCGGACGGCGACGGTGTGTTTGCCGGGGGCCAACACGCTCTTGGGAATGTCGTAGCGGCTGAGGGCCACCTTCGTTCCCCAGGCGGATCGCGGCCGGATCTTCGCCGGGCCGGTGCTCCCCATGCCACCGCGCATTCTGAAGCCGTACTCCTTGCCGTCCCACACGACGACAAGGCCCGTAGTGAAGTCGAGGCAGATCAACTCGCGGACACCAAGGTCCCGGACCAGAAGGGGCAGCTTTCGCTGCATCAGTTCCTCCGCACTGGGGAACACGACCCAAGCCTCGGTCAGGACAAGATCATAGGGCTTCGCCACGCCCTTCTTCCCGACCGGATCAGCAAGAGTAACCACACCCGCCACGACCATCGCGAACAGCAGTCTCATCGCTTGTCCTCCTGAGTACACCCTCAACCGACCCAACCATGCTCCACCTGGCATCTCATCCCTGCCAATCGACGACGCTCGCCCGCAACCGCCGTCTCACCCCAATCCGCTCTGCGTTCCCCATTTCTCACTTCGGGATGGGAAGCTCGTCAAGGGGGAGCAGTTCGGGCAGGATAAACTGGCGGACATCCACCGGGGGCAGCTCGGCAGCGGGTTCGGCTTCGCCTTTTTCGTCCGGTTTGGCAGGTGCTTCCTGGGCCGCGGGGCGATTGGCGCTCCGGTGTCGCAGGACAAGGATACTGACCGTCGTGATGCTGAGTCCGACGGCAACCAACACCATGATCCCAGCCAATACGCCCCCCACGGTGAACGACCGACCCTCGGTTCGCTCGGTGGCCATCTCGCGCGGCACATAGGCCACCTTGGCGGAGCCGTCATCGCCATCGGGAGCGACATGGAACGCCCGGGGCGTTCGGCGCGGGCTCTGGTTCTGGTGTTCCTCGTATTCCTTCACGAATGCGGCCACGGTCTCCTGCTCGGGGAGGCAGTACAACTCACACAGCCGCTTCACGTAGCTGCGGCAGAAGGCCAGGGGAAGCATATCTTCGTCGAATTGCCCCGTCTCAAGCGCCTCGATGAACTGGGCGCGCAGACAGGTCTCCTCGGCCACGCGAGTCACGCTCAAACCCGCCGCCAAGCGGGCATTCCGCAAGCTCGCGGCGGCGGACGTGCCAGTGGATTCGCCGACCTGGGGCGGATCGCCATCCTCCGCCATGTCCGACAACACCAACGCCTTCGGCTTGGGCTCGGGTTCGGGCTCGGGCTCGGTTTCGGTTTCGGTTTCGGGTTCGGGTTCGGTTTCGGGTTCGGCTTCGGGTTCGGGTTCCGGTTCGGGTTCGGGCTCGGCTTCGGGTTCCGGTTCGGTTTCGGGCTCCAGCTCCGGCTCCGGTTCAGGACCGGGCTCGGGGTCGGGCACCACTGCCGCGGAATCCTCGGCGGCGGCATCCTCAGTCACGGGCTCGACACCATCCGTCTCAGAGGCATCCCGAATCGTGAAGTCCTCTTCCACGAGGGCTTCGGGTACCGCCTCGGGAACAAGCTCCGGCGCGGCTTGGGCCTGGGGCAAGGGCTCCTCGCCAGTCTGGGGGGAATCAGCCACAGACGACGGCAACGCGTCCTCGCCGACAGCTTCCGGCTCCTCATCCCAGCCAAGGTCCAGCATCGGCTGCGGATTGGGATCCTTGCTTTTCTTGCGCTTGGCAGCGACCATTCGGTTCGTGTTCCTTAGCTGCTCGCCGGCGGTTCGTCGGCATCCGTATCTTCATCCTCGGCACTGCTCTCGTCGCCACCGTTCAAAACCAGAATCTCGCGCGGCAACTGCCCAACCTGCGGGCCGATGATGCCACGCTCCTCGAGAATGTCCATCACCATCGCCGCGCGGTTGTAGCCAATGCGCAAGGCCCTCTGAACATAGCTGGTCGTAGCCCGTCGGTCGCGCCGGATGACGTCGATTGCCTGTTGCACCAACGCTTCGTCCGAATCGGAGAGGTCCCCGCCACCACCATCGCCGGCCATGGAATCCCCCATGCCGACCACGCCATCCTCGCCCTCGCAGCCCTTGAAGACATCCTCGTCGAATACCTGCTCCAGCTGGTCCCCACAGAAGGATACGACCCGCTCGATCTCCTCGTCGCGGACAAGCGCGCCTTGATTGCGCTCCATGGTTCCCGCGCCAGGGGGTCTGAAGAGCATATCGCCTTGGCCAAGGAGGGCTTCCGCGCCCTTGCCGTCGAGAATCGTGCGCGAATCCACCTGACTGGTGACCTTGAAGGCGATCCGGGTCGGGAAGTTCGCCTTGATCACCCCCGTGATGATGTTGACGCTCGGCCGCTGCGTGGCGAGGATGGTGTGGATGCCAACTGCGCGGGAGAGCTGGGCAATGCGGGCCAGGGAGGTCTCCACATCGGCCTTGGCGGTCATCATGATGTCGGCCAACTCGTCGATCACGACCACGATGTAGGGCAGCCGATCGGGGATCAGGTTGTCGTCGTCGTCGTACACCGGCTCCCCGCCCTTCTTGCGGTGGTTGAAGACGCCGATATTGCGGGCGTTCACCTTGGCCATGATCTCGTAGCGGTGTTTCATCTCGCGGATGACCCAGCGCAGGGCCAGGGGGACCTTCTTCACATCCGAAACCACCGGCACGATCAGATGCGGCAGCGATTCGTAGCAGGCAAACTCCACCACCTTCGGATCCACCAGGATCAGCCGCAGCTCGTCGGGGGTGAAGCGGTAGAGCAAGGACATGATCAGCAGGTTAATGCAGACCGACTTGCCGCTGCCCGTCGCCCCGGCGATCAGCAGATGCGGGGCCTTGGCCAGATCCAGCACCACGACATCGCCACCGATGCTGCGCCCGATCAGGACTGGAATATCTGCCTTCGACGTCTTCCATGCCGTATTCTCGGAGAGATTGCGCATCGTGACCAGAGCCGCCGTCGCGTTCGGCACCTCGATGCCGACGGTATTGCGCCCGGGAATGGGAGTGAGAATGCGCAGGCTGATGGCCCGCAACTCCATGGCGATGTTGTTGCTGATGTTGCTGATCCGCTCCACGCGCACGCCGGGAGCAGGCAGGACCTCGAACAACGTCACCCGCGGTCCACTGGTCGTCTTCACCACTTGGGCATCGATGCTGAAGTTCTCCAGCGTCTCCTTGAGAATCTCGGTCTTGCGCTGGACTTCCTTGGGATCGACCGTGGTCATCGCCCCCTCGTCTGGCTCCAACAGATCCACGGCAGGCAGCACGTAGGCGCCGGCCTTGCCAGCTTTCGCCTTCCCCTTGCGGCGACTGCTCGCCTTGCCCGAGACGGCAGGGACTTCCGGCTTCTGGGGAATCTCCGGCTTGGGGACCGGCACTGGTTCTTCGGGAATGAGGTCCGTCTGCCGCCGCTCTCGCGGTACGCGCTTGGCACTTCGGGATGCGGGCGCCTTCGCCTCCCGCACGTCGCCATCCTTCTCGGGGATCAGCCTGTCGGCCCCCTTGTCGGCGGGGCGGAAGAGGAGCGGGGCAAGCAAGCCATGCCAATCGTGGACCCACAGGACAGCGAGGGATGCCGCAATGAACAACACGGACACAAAGGCCGTGCCCGTTGGGTTGAGCAGAAAGCGAAGGACTCCCTGCGCCGACAGGTCCGACGAGGCCAGTCGCTGCCCCAGCGCTCCGCCGGGCATCCGGATCAGACCCAGTCGCTCGGTCGCTCCCTGCATGAAGTCCGGCCAGATGCCGAACAGCATGCTGCACCCCAGCAGGAAGAAGACCAGCGCCACCCAGTAGTCCCAGCCTGCGGGCTTCAGCCCCCGCCCGCTCAAAAGCCGACGGGTGGAGGAAGCCAGCAGCAAGACCGCCATCGGGTACGCAGCCAACCCGAAGAGAAGCAGGACGTGCCACGAAGTCCAGGCGCCGAGGCACCCAAAGCGGTTGCTGATTCGTGCATAGCTGCCGCCGATGCCGCCACACATGCGCTCCATGTCCTGAGGATCATAGGAACCCCATGGCCAGATCGACGCGACAAGCATCACGCTGAAGCCGAACGCCACAAGTCGTCGCAGGCGGAAGGGGCGACGGGGACGTTCCTCGACTGGCTTCGGAGTGGTTCGTGGGCTCAACGTCAAATGCTCCAGATGAGTGGGAAGACCATGCGTGGCGGGGCGGGGCGATGCTTGCAGGCCCCATGCTTGAACAGTATTGTGCCGGTACGTCTTGTCAATGACGCGCCCCCCTCTGCGCCCTACGGAAGTGAAGTTCCCATGCGAGTGCCCCTCTATCCGCTGCGTTTTACCCCCGTGTATGAGCAACGGGGACTCCCCCAGGGGTTATTTGCGCGGCACCTCGCCGCCGACCCGAACCGAGTCCTGCCGCCGGACACGACCGGCAGTTGGGAACTGGTGGACACCCCCGCCGCCACCAGTGCCATCGCCAACGGTACGCTCCAGGGAGAGACGTTTGCCGACGTGGTGCGACGCGCGCCCCGGGAAATCGTGGGGCGGCGACATCCGTCCGGCAAGCCATTCCCCATCTGCATCCGCCTGGCGGAACACACCGAGGACCAATCCCTGGCCGTCTGCCCCGAATCGCCCGTGCAGCTCAACGGCGAGACCTACCTGCCCAACCATCGGTTTTGGCTCTCCGTGGCCGCCATCAAGGCAAGCGAGATCTCGGTGGGCATCCGGCAGAGCACGACCCGGGTGGACTTCACACAGTCCCTGGAGTCGCCGGAGCTCCGCCACCTGCTGCAATGCTACACCCCTCTCCCGCACGATGCCTTCTTCGCCCCCAGTGGCCGAGTATTCAGCATCGGCGCAGGGAACTTGGTCTGGGAGCTCTGCCAGCATGCCGGCCCAGCCCTGGAAATGAGTCACTGGGGACGAGGGGAACCGCCCGACCCGGCGCAGGTGGATGCCGCTCTCCGCGCCGTCTATTTCCAAGACCGCCAGGTCCGGCGCATCTCCCGGGACGCGGGCACGATCCAGCACACCCGCCGCGTTCCCCTGCTCCGCCACTGCCCCAGTTTCACGGTGGAGGAGATCCGCCTCTACGACCACCTGTTCGACGGCACCAATGGCAGCACCTACCACCTTCTCGCAGTGGTCGAGGGCAACGCACGGCTCGAGACCGACGCAGAGACCAACCACATCGCCGCCGGCTCGCTGGTGCTCATTCCCGCAGCCATGGGGGACTACCGCCTCTACGCAGACTCCCCGCCTGCCCGCCTGCTGCGCGTGACCCAGCAAACGATATGAAGAGTCGCCTCTCGCCCAGAAGCCGTGCAGGCACTATCTTCCGACAGGCGGCGACCACCCAGCTCCCCTCCTCCCCTACCTGTTGCCAATGCCGAGAGAACAAGGGATCTCCTCCATGGCCCGCATACTCTGTGCTACGCTCCTCTACTGTCTTGCTCTGCCGCTGACGGCCCAGGTCGCTGACCAACCCCCGCCGCCCTTCCTCCATTCCCTCGCCGAACTCGTGGCCCAACACGGCTTCGCGGCGGAGTCCTGGCTTGCGGAGTGTCGGCGACACCTGGCAACCGGCAAGCAAGGGGCGCTGCCAACGACGATTTCCGCGCCCCTGCCCCGCATCATGCAGACGCTTCGACGCGAGAGACAGACGGCAGCACTCCGCCGCCTGCACAGCTACCGCCGACTGCGCCGAATCCCCACCTTCGCTGCGGCCACCCAGGCCATTGCGGCGGCCGAGAAGAAGGTCGGACTGCTCAAGCAACGCGCCTGCGAGGGGACAGCAGAGGCGTTCGCTGAAGCGTGTACCGAGACCGACGACCGACTGGCTGCAGCCCAGACCATGATTGACCGACACTGGCCGGAAGATCTGCCCATCCGGGTCGGTGTGGGAGCGGGCACAGTCGGCCGATACGGCTGGCGCACACGCTTCAGCGGCCTGGTCTGGGATCTGGTGGATTGGGACCGCCTCAGCAACCCCTATACGACTTCGGAGATTCGCTTCTCCCCGCCGGAGGCCACGCTGAACGAACGCCGCCCGCCTGTGGTCAACTGGGTCTCTGCCCGCCACGAGAGCACGCTGACTGCGGCTGGCAAGCCCGTGCAGTGGCACGTCACCGAGAGCATCCTCGTGCCCGGCATCCTGGTGGAGACAGATGCCACTTCTCTCCAGTTCTCTCGTGGCGCCGACACCCAGCGTGGCCCCGACCGCGTCCTCATGCCCATGCGCGACTCCGCCCTGTCCCTCCGCTTCCGTCCTGGCCGCAAGCTCCCCCCGCCAGAAGACAACTGGGTCCTCCTGGTCTGGGAGAAATCTTCGGCACACCCTCCCGTCCTCCTCGTCTTCGAGAGACTTCCCAGCCGACTCGAATGGACGGCGCAGGCCCTCGTCGTACGCTTCTCCGGTCCCGCCAACAAGGTTGCCCTCGGCAGCTACAACGGCACGGGAGCCTGGTCGGCCGACACCAGCCGGTCCTGGCAGGCCGTGCCCCGACCGGTACTCAAGCGCTGCCGGGCGCTGGCCGCAACTCTCAGTAGCTTCCCCATCGATCTGGAGGAGCTGTTCGCCGTGGACGAGTCGCGCGGTGAAGTGCGCCTCATCTGCCGGCCAACCTACACGAAGCTCGCCTTTTCCGGCCGCATCCCCAAACCCCCCGCCACCCCGCTGCCTCCCATGTTGAGTGCCGCCGCCGAGGCCAGATTCGCGGTCAAGCTCCCCCAGTTCGCCCAGGATTGGGCTCTGGATACGCGTAGCGGCCCATATCACGTCTCAGCAGGACCAAACGCCACCTTCCGCTTGCCAATCTGTCGCTATGACCACCCCCTTGCACCCGTTCCCTTGGCCGTAGCGAACGCCCCTCTGACGCTACCTGAGCCACTCCGACTGGAGGATCTCTGCCGCGCGCTGAACGCCTGGCCCGGACTGGCGGCGAGCGAACGCGAGCGGCTCGCGCAGCTGGCCAGGAAACACCTGACCAGTCAACTCGCCATCGTCGAAGGTGGGCAGGCCTGCGCCGTCGAACCGCGCAGCCTGACCCTCTATACCGACCTGGTGGCCGCTCGGGACGCCCGTGGCAGCGCCGCCACCGTGCGCCAGGCCGGACTGCTCCTTGACGCCACCTACCGCTATGCCAAGGTCAGCGGCGACTGGAACTTCGTCCGCACTCACCTGATCGCCCTTCGGGACCTCCTCGACGCCCAGACTGCCATGACCGACTGGGCTCTGATGTCCCCCCTACCCCGCGACGCCTGCGCCGCAGATGTCCTGCCCGATGCCCTGCGCGGGGCGCTGGCCATGAGCCAGATGGCCGAAGCCATCGACGCTGCGGAATCGTTGCGCATGGCCCGCTACCTCACCGCCCGTCTCCTCGTCCCGTATGTGGCCGGTTTCGCCACTGAGCGATCCAAGCCCGAGGGCCGGTTGCCCGAGTTCGGCCGCGCCGCCGCCTGGGATGCAGCCCCCCTCCGTGCCGCTGTGAACCGCCTAGCTGGCGTGCCAATGCTCCCCGAGTTGGTCGATGTGGCCCTGGCCAACTGCGGACCACAGGCCCGCAACTGGGTGGGCAACGCCCTGCCGCAAGCCTTCCCCGACTGGTCCACCCAAAGCGACATCGTCGCGGCAGGCGAGTACTGCCTGCTCGGACACGCCCTGGACCTCCCTCCTGCTGGCCCGGCGTTCAAGGCCGTCAGCGAACGCATCGCCGAGGATACGCCGCTGGCCTGGCAACTGGCGGCCACCGGCAGCAAACCGCCTCTACGCTTGGCAGAATGGCAACCGGCGGCTCTCGGTGCCTGCGTCTATGACCCGGACAAGGGGATTGTCCGGCTCGAGCTCACTGGGGCCACTCGGCTGCGTTGCACCACGCGCACCGCCCCCACCGAAATCCGCGAGAACGGCAACCCCCTGCCACGCAGTGCCTGGGCTTACTCCTACGAGCAGTCCCGCCTCCTCCTGCCCCTCGGCGAAGGCAAGCACGACCTCGAAATCATCTACACGGACCCCACCGAGGCGAGCAAAGCACCCTAGCCTGGTCCATTCGTGCGCGGCATAGTGCGACGGAAGCGCAGGGATCTGTTCAGGCTAGTCGGCGGCCCGCACCTCGAGCGACACCTCGTCGCCGGTGGTGCCATCGGCCGCCACGCAGCGCACCCGATGCCTGCCACACCCGAAGCTTTGGCTCTCGATCGCGACCTGGCGACCAACCAGCCGACCGTCCACGAACCAGGACAGCTCCCCCTTCCCCGTGGCCCGCAGCGGCAGTTCGATCCGTCCGCCCCGTTCCACCCGGTACACCCCAGGACGCGGACTGAGAATGGCCACTCCCGCCTCCTTCGTCGATCCTGCCACTGCCCCACAACTTGAGCATGCGACCAAGGGCACCCCAGCCGGACGCTGCCCCTGTAGACGGCGCTCGCAACGCGGGGCTGCCCGGAGGCCCGTCTCCGCGCAAAGCTCCGCCTCCACGAGCCCGGCCGAAGACTCTGGGCTCCGGGAGCCGCCGTCGTCGAACAAGCGCTGCGCAATGTCCGCCATCACCGGCACGGCCGCCTCCGCCCCCACGAGAGAGGCCGCGGCGGCGCCGGACTTGTTCCCCAACCAGACGACGATCGCCGTCTCCCGGGAGTAGGCGGCACACCAAGCGTCCCGCAACCCGTTCGAGGTGCCGGTCTTCCAAGCCACGCGATGTCCCACCAGGCCTGGCAGAGGGCGTTCAGAGAGCACGGCGGAAACCAGGGACGAAACCCCCGGCGACAAGACTCGGCGAGGCGCCGCATCACGGGCCTCATCGAGCAGGAATCGGGCGGGCAGCCACATCCCGCCTCGGGCCAACACCGAGTAGGCCACCGTCAAGTCAAGCGGGGTCACTTCGCCGCCGCCCAGCGCCAGAGCCAGCCCGTACTCGGAAACTGGCCGATTCAGGCTGCGAACGCCACAATTCCGGAGCAGATCCAGCGCGCGGGGGACGCCAGTGCTCAGCAACACGCGAACCGCAGGCGTGTTCAGGGAATCGCGCAGCGCGTCCCCCATGCTCACCCGTCCCCGGTAACGCTGGTCGTAGTTCGCCGGTCGGTAGTCGGGCAATGAAAGCGGGGTGTCATTCACGACGGTCTGAGGCACCATCACGCCGCCCTCGATCGCCGTGGCGTAGAGGAAAGGCTTGAGAGCCGAACCCGGCGAGCGTGGCGCGACCGCAACGTTCACCTGTCCATCGCCCGGCCGCCAGTAGTCCAAGGTCCCGACCAGAGCGCGCACATGACCGGTCGGCACATCCAGGACCACCGCCGCGCCATCTTCGGCGCCAGCGCAACGGGCCACTCCCGCGCGAAGCGCCGCAAGCACCTGTTCCTGAGCCCGAGGATCGAGGGTCGTGCGCAGATCAGCCCCAGATTGCCCGCCCCTTGCCAGAGCCAACCGGCAGAACTGCGGCTCGCGCGACACCAGCCCCATGCGACTGTTCTGCGTCCGCCGCACCAGCGGCAGCACCTGCGCGGCAGCGTCCGCCGCTTCCGCCGGGGCAATCATTCCCTCCTCCACCATTCGCCCCAGCACATAGGCACGGCGCCGCCGCGCCGCTGCGGGGAAGCGGTCGGGACGGAACCGGTTGGGGCGCTGCGGCATCCCCGCCAACAGCGCGGCTTCGGCCAAGGTCAGTGTCTTGGCTCGCTTGCCGAAGTACCGCATGGACGCAGCCTCCACGCCCACGACGTTGCCACCAAAAGGCAGCAGGTTCACATACTGCTCCATGATCCACGACTTGTCGTGCTGATCCTCCAAGTCAAGGGCGCGCAGGGCCTGGACAAGCTTGTCGCGCCAACCACGCCTTCCTGGCCTGACCAAACGGACGACCTGCATGGAAATCGTCGAAGCGCCAGACACGATGTGCCCAGCGCTCACATTGCTGCGCGCCGCCCGCAGGACCGCTCGCCAGTCCACCCCACCATGTTCGCGAAACCGCTGGTCTTCCACGGCGACCACCCCATCGACAAGGTGCGGCGACACCTCCGCCAACGACACATGGAAACGCCATTCCTGACGCTGGCTCAGGGAAATGCAGAGAATCTCCCCGCCACGGTCACGGAGGACGGTGGAGTAGGGCATGGCCAGAAGCCCAACGTCCTCCCATCGGCACCGGGCCTGTAGCCAAAATGCCCCGCCGGCCAGAAGCCCAAGCAAAGCCACACATCCCGCCAACCACCAGCGCCAGTGACGGCGGGCCCCACCCCACAACCGCCGCAGCACTGCACGCATGGATTGGGGGACAAGGGATCGCACGCAGCGGACCTCCTGAAGGGCAGGGAACGTACACTCGCCTGTCTAACGCGGGACGGCGAGAAGGGATTTGCCGGTGCCCTTGTGAAAGCGTGTTCGTTCGCTATAGTGAAGAGCCGTCCCCCCACTGCTGCGGCAAGGTAAAATCGTCCCCCCCCCCGTATATACACGGCTCAGGAGTTGAAGAAACATGGCACGGGTCACCCTCGAGGGCGTTGGCAAGATCTATCCCGGCAATGTCCGGGCCGTTGAGGATTTCAACCTGGAGATCGACAACGGCGAGTTCGTTGTCATGGTTGGGCCCTCCGGCTGTGGCAAATCCACCACCCTGCGCATGGTCGCTGGGCTGGAGGAGATTACCGAAGGCGAGATCAAGATCGGCGAGCGCATCGTCAACGACGTCCCCCCCAAGGACCGCGACATCGCCATGGTCTTCCAGAACTACGCCTTGTACCCGCACATGACGGTGTATGACAACATGGCCTTCGGGCTCAAGTTGCGGAAATTCAAGAAGGCCGAGATCGACCAGCGGGTCCGGGAAGCAGCCGAGATTCTCGGCATCGGCGAACTGGTCGCCCGCCGTCCGAAGGCCCTCTCCGGTGGCCAGCGCCAGCGCGTGGCGGTCGGCAGAGCCATCGTCCGCAAGCCCTCCGTCTTCCTCTTCGACGAGCCGCTTTCCAACCTCGATGCCAAGATGCGCGTCCAGATGCGCACGGAGATCAGTCGGCTGCATACTCGCCTCGAGACCACGATGATCTACGTGACGCACGACCAGGTCGAAGCCATGACCATGGGCGACCGCATCGTGGTCATGAAGGACGGCCTCATCCAGCAGGTGGATTCCCCAACCCAGCTCTACGACAATCCCAAAAACACCTTCGTCGCGGGTTTCATCGGCACCCCGCCCATGAACTTCTTCGACGCGATCGTCGTCCAAGAGGACGGCAAACTCCTGCTCAAGGAGGCCACGTTCACAATCGAGGCGCATGCCGCCTGGCGCGAGCAGTTGACTCCCTACGTGGACAAGAAGGTTGTCTTCGGCGTGCGCCCGGAGCACGTGGGATCACCCACCGCCGAAAGCACCCCCGGCGTGCAGAAGATCGCCGCCAAGGTCGAAGTGGTCGAGCCCATGGGGTCGGAGACCTATCTCTACCTGAACACCGGGCACAACGACTTCATCGCCCGGGTGGATTCGCATCGCCACTGCAGTGTCGGCGACACGCTGGATCTGGCTGTGATGACCGACAAGGCGCATGTGTTCGACGCCGAAACCACCTTGGTCATTGTCTAGCGCTCCCCTGCCTCCTCCCACGGCGGACCGGTTCTCCCGGTCCGCCGTTTCTGTTCTCGGGACTGACCGCCCAACCCGCGCTAGCCTTGCCAGCCAATTTCTCGCCCCAAGCGCCTGCAAAGCAAGGGCTCACGTCCATCGCCACACGGCGCTGGAGAGGCGGCGGGCTCCGCCGCGTGAAGCAATGCATACCTGGGATCCCCTGATGGTCGGCATCGCGGCCCGTCGCCCGTTCCGGGCTCCGCGCTCGGGGACGAGCGCATCTCCAGTTTTCGAGGCCCTCGGAGTCTGCCTGCACGGCAGCGAGGGATTTGCGGTGTACCTTGCCATTTTCCAACAACTACATCTCTCCCAATGGTGAGCCTCCATGATCTGCCGCATCGCTTCACTGATTCTGTTCGCGGTCTCCCTCGGTCGAGCTGCCGAGCCAGCATCCTCGAAGCTGGCAAAAGTGGGCGAGAATGGGCGCTTGGTCTACACGCCCTGGAACCAACAGGGCGACCGGATTCCCGATTTCTCCACCTGTGGGTACAAGGGCGGGCTCGTAGCCATCCCAGATATGCCCGTGCGGCGGACGCTCAAACCAGCAGATGGCGACAACCGGGAGCGGATCCAGCTGGCATTGGACGAGCTAGCGGCCCTTCCTCTCAAGGATGGCGTCCGGGGCGCCCTGCTCCTGAAGCGTGGGCGCTATCCGGTGGAGGGGCAGTTGTACATGCGCGCGTCTGGCGTGGTTCTGCGTGGCGAGGACGACGGGGAGGAGGACACGGTCCTGATCGCGACCCAACGCAAGCAGCACACGCTGATCAAGATTGGCGGCACAGGCAGGCCAAAGGAAGTGGCAGGCACGCGCACGAAAGTGACCGATACCTATGTGCCGGTGGGTGCCGTCAAACTCCGGGTCGAGAATCCTGCCCCCTTCTCCGTGGGGGATCTGGTGATCGTGCACCGTCCGTCCACCAAGGAATGGATCGCCGAGATCGCCATGGACCGGATCAAGGAACGACACAAGAAGGTGCGCCAGTGGAAGCCGGGCAGCTACGATCTGCGATTCCAGCGGATCATCGTGGCCATACGCGGCAAGGAACTGGAGCTGGATGCCCCGCTGGCCTGCTCCCTGGACGGGACGTTCGGAGGCGGCACGGTATACCGCTACACTTGGGATGAGCGGATCGAGAACGTGGGGGTCGAGAACCTGCGTGGCGAGAGCGAGTTCGATCACGCCAAAGCGGACGGCAAACGAAAGGGCGAATACGTGGATGAGAACCACGGCTGGAACTTCCTCTCCTTCGGAGTCGTCCGCGATGGCTGGGCGCGCCAGGTGACCTCGCGCTATTTCGGCTATTCCAGCGTGGCGATCAGCAGCCCCGCCAGCCGGATCACGGTGCAAAACAGTGCCTGTCTGGACCCGGTCAGCAAGGTCAGTGGCGGGCGCCGCTACTCCTTTGCGATCTCCGGCCAGCTCAATCTCGTGCGCGACTGCCGGACCCGTGGCGGGCGGCACGACTTCGTGATGCACGCCCGCGTGCCCGGGCCGAACGTCTTCCTGGACTGCGTGGCCGAGAAAGCCTACTCAGACTCGGGCCCGCATCATCGCTGGGCCACGGGAACGCTGTACGACAATGTGGTGGTGAAGGGAAACTCGCTGAATGTGCAGGATCGGCAGTGGTCAGGCACCGGGCACGGCTGGGCCGGGGCGAACATGGTGTTCTGGAACTGCACAGCTCGGTCCTTCCGCTGCCAGAAGCCGCCGACTGCGCAGAATCTTGGAGTCGGTTGCGAAGGACCGTTGATCACAAAGGGCGGCGCCAAGCAGCACCCCGCCGGCTGGTGGGAATCGCCGGGCAAGCCGGTAGCACCTCGCAGCCTGTATCTGCAACAGGTCGCGGAACGACAAGCACGTATGAAGGAAAGGTGAGATGAAACTCGCAATCACAGGCGGAAGTGGGAACATCGGTCGTCGGGTCTGCCGGGAGCTGACCGATGCAGGGCACGAGGTATGGAGTATCGATGTCGTGGCGCCGCCTTCGGGTGCTCAGTTCCGTTCGGCGGACCTGACCGTCCTGGAGGAGACGCGGAAGGCGCTTGAAGGCATGGACCAGGTGGTGCACCTGGCGGCCATCCCCAACCCCTATGCCGATCCGGCGGAACGGGTCATGAGCGTGAACATGGCGATCTCCTACAACGTCTTCGAAGCCGCTCGCCAGTTGGGGATCGACCGCGTAGTCTATGGCTGCAGCGAATCGGCGACCGGCTTCGGCATCCACGAGCCCCCCTTGCGTCCCGAGTACGTGCCAGTGGACGAGACCCACCCCTGCTGGCCCCACGAGACCTACAGCCTGAGCAAATACCTGGGCGAGGTCATTGGCGAAAAGTACAGCCGAGCCTTCGGACTCCAGGTGCTCAGCCTGCGCTATACCTGGGTGCTCTTCGACACCTTTCTGCCGCAGGCCCGCGAGATGGCCGCGGCTCACGCGCGCGGCGAGGTACCGGAGACGCCGTGGTTCGGGGCCTACATCAGTGTCGGCGACGTGGCCCGGGCGATCCGGTTGGCGGTGGAGTACCAGGCCCCCGAAGGTCCTCTCTTCGAAGCCTTCATGCTGACCGCTGGGCAGACCATGTACAACCTGCCCACGCTGGACGTGCTCAAGCGGATCTATGGTGATGTCCCCGAGGTGGCCGCGCCCGAGGTATACGAGGCCGATCCATACGCCTCGGTCTTCGACCTGCGCAAGGCGCGGAGTCTTCTTGGCTGGACACCACAAGATGATCTGACGAACGTGGACGAATGGGACGTATAGGAGGCACGAAGATGGACAGGAAATGGAAACTCGCTTTCCTGGCAGGGCTTGGCTACACGCAACAGACTGAAGACGAGGTGATCGCCTCGCTCGCAGGCATTGGCTACGAAGGCATCGAGTGGACCACAGTCCACTTCAACCCGGAACGCCCGTTGGCCGAACTCCGGGAATTGGTCGAGAAGACCCAGGCAGCAGGCCTGGGCGTTTCCCGGATCATGGCCCATGAGGATCTCGTCTGCCTGGACGACGACGAACGGGAGCGACGCATCGCCCGGACGGCCGCCACCATCGAGGCCGCCGGGGCCTGTGGGCTTCACACGGTCGGCACCATGACCGGCCCAGCGCCGTGGGATCCAAACGCGCCAAGGGTCGGCCAGAACATCAGTGAAAGCGCAGCCTGGGAGATGGTCTTCGACGCCTACGAGCGCCTTGGCAACACCGCCCGCGATGCTGGCGTGGTGATCAGCAGCGAGGGCGTGTTCGGCATGGTTGCCCATGACTTCTATACCCACCGCTACCTGCTCGACCAGCTGCCGGCGGATGTGCATCAGATCAACCTCGACCCTTCCCACGGCCTCTTGTACGGCAATCTGGATGTGGGCTGGGTGGTCCGGCAGTGGGGAGACCGGATCGCCCATGTGCATCTGAAGGATGCGGTTGGCGTCCCGGCAATGGGCAAGTTCGTGTTCCCCCTGCTCGGCGAGGGGAATGTGGACTGGAACGCCTTCTTTGGGGCGCTCGATGAGATCGACTACCGCGGCTTCTGCAGTGTCGAGTTCGAGAGCTTCGCCTACCTTGAACGTGTGCTCAAGGGGGATGCCGAGGCAGCGGCCCGGCTCTCCTTCGAGCAAATCGCCATTCTGTTGGACGCGTAGGGAGATCCCAGATGCCAGCCACGAACGGGTTCCGCCGACTGATCCGCACAACCTTCGCATTCGGACTCCTCGCGGCTGGCTTGCAGGCCCAGACACGATGGCGCGGAGGGGGCGTGGAGATCACGTTGACCGGCAGCAAGGTGACGAGGATCACCGTCTCGGGCCGGCAGCTTGCTGTATCCCCGGCCCCGTTCGTGGCGTTGCGCGAAGTCGCGGTGGGAAAGGCCGACTTCGTTCCCGGGGCTCTCACCTCCGGGCCAGAGGGAACGCTACGAGCCACCTTCGCGGGCTTGGGAGTGGTGGCGGAGATCACTCCACATGGCGAGGGCGGGCGGTTGGCACTGTCCGCGCGGGTGACCGGCAAGCCAGGCGCGGCGCGCGGTTATCTGCTGCGCTTCAGCCTGCCCTTCGATGCGCTGGGCTGGCAATGGCATGACGACATGCAGACGGCCCGCGAGGTCACTGCCGGCAATCGCTACCAAAACACCAGGCCCTTACGGGCCTTTGCAGACATGCCGGAGTGGGAAGGCAAGGGCAAGCTTGAGTTCGGCCACTCCAACCGCAACTTCTGCACCGTGCTGACCGGCCCCGTCGGGCTATGCCTGGCCATGCCTCTCGACCGGCCGTGCCTGAGCCGGACCGCGTATGATGCGGACACGCAGCGCCTTGATCTCGTCTTCGATTTCGCGCTCAGCCCAGACAGTCGGTTCCCCAACCAGGCGGAGTTCCAGTTCCTGCTCTACGGCTGCGATCCCGAATGGGGCTTCCGCGACGCTCTCCAAGGGTACTACAAGCAGTTCCCGCAGTGGTTCAAACGGTACATCCGCCGTCAGGGGCAGTGGATGGCGTTCACGCGCCTGTCGAGCATCGACAATGCCGACGAGTTCGGCTTCGCCTTGCAGGAAGGCGCGCCCGAGGTGGACTACGACGACAAGCTGGACGTGATCAGCGCGATCTACTTCACTCATGCGGGGATGGGAGCGAAGATCCCAGGCCACGACCCGGAGAAGGACCCCTTGCCGTCGCACGAGATCCAGGTCAAGGCGGTGGAGGCCGCCTTCAAGCGGCGCACCAAGCAGGAAGGCGTATTCGCCGCCGTCGGGCTGCACGACCGCGAGGGCAAACTCGCCGTGGCCAAGTGGAGCGTCTACGCCCATCTCATCGCCCAGTTCAATCTGGATCCCGAACTGCCCTACGGGAAGTGGACACTGGAACAGGCCATCCGACGCACAGAGCAGGCGAAGGCCAGGAACGGGGCGGTGCTGGATGGATTCTACTACGACGGACTAACCACTGGGGTGAACTACCGCCGGGACCACTTCCGGACCGCCGGCGCGCCGGTGCTCTGGGACCCATTCGCCAAGCGGCCCTTCATCTACAACTTCTTCTCGTCCTGCGAGTTCTCCCGCGCGGCGGCCGAACTGCTGCGCCCGCGCGGCCAGATCACAATGATGAACGGGGCCCTGGGATCGAGCTTCTATGTCGCGCCCTGGCTGGATGTGCTCGGGGCCGAGACCGGCCTGCGCATTCCACGCGAGAGCTTCAACTACATCCGCACGGTGATCCATCGCAAGCCGTTCATGACCTTGCTGAAGGGTAACTACGAGCAACGCATCGGGCACGCCGAGATGGAGCTGTTCATGAAGCGCTGCCTGGCCTACGGCGTCTTCCCCGGCTTCTTCGACTGGCCGCCGAGCGGCCTCGGGCCGGGGGGGCGTTACTGGGACCACGCCGCCTACTTCGAGCGTGACCGGGAGCTGTTCCGCAAATACCAACCGCTGTGCCTGACGCTGGCCGACGCAGGCTGGTCGCCCGTCACCCATGCGCTGGGCAGCTCCGCATCGGTACCAGTGGAACGGTATGGCCCAGACGCCGATGGTGTGGTGTACCTGAGCTTGCTGAACGAAACCGCCCGCAGCCAGGAGACCGTCCTGCGAGTGGATGCGGCAGCGTTGGGGCTTGCCGATGGTGTGCAGGCACTGGAACTGGTGGGTTCGGCCCCCATCCCACTCGTCCGGGAAGGCAAGTTCCTGACTGCTCGCCTGCAGTTGCCACCGGACGGCGTGATGGCCCTGCAACTCGCCGCGCCCAGACAAGTAGCAGGCTGGCGCGTACAACAGGCCGCCGAGATTGCCAAGGCCGGGGTGCGGATGCTTGGAGTAGACCGAGACAAGCCCGCGCGCCCGGTGCATTGGCTGCCGTCGGGCAAGGCTCGCCTGGTGGCAGAGAATGGGTCGCGCCATGCCGTGCTTGGCAACGGCTCCGGCAATGTCCGCCAGTGGGCCATGCTATTCCAGAGCGAACCGGCGGCGTTGACCTTACGGGCACGGGTTCGAGCGCGGGATCTCAAAGCCAAGACCCCGAATGCCGCAGCGATTCGCTGCCGGATCGCATGGACCACCAAGAGCTTCTCCCACTACGAGTGGCGGGACTTCCCGTTACCCACCGGTACCTACGATTGGCAAGACGTGAGCTTCACGATCCAGAGCGACCAGCCCTTGCGCGCGGTCGATGTGCGCCCGACCCTGGGTGGCGGAACCAGCGGTGAGCTCTGGGTAAGCAAGGTATCGCTCAGTGATGCGGAGGGCGGCGAGCGCCTGCTCGACCCCGCATTCGAGCAGTGGTACCTGCCCTTGCCCACCGGCGTGCGCCCGGTGGTAGAGGATAGCTACGCACGACTCAGTACCCTCCTCAGCAACACCCAGGCCAGCGAAGGAGAGATCCTCGCTGGCTTGGCGCTCTGCACCCGGCTGGAATCCGGCATCCGTGCCGCCAAGGCCGAGAACGGTGGGCGGCGGGCACTGCGCGATGTCGCGGCGCTGCGGCATCACCTTGGCTACGCATTCCTGGCTCGAAAGGGCGGCACCCCGCCTGTCCTCCGCGTGCCGGAGACGGTGATCCCCGGCGATGCCATCCAGCCGCAGACCAGCGACGGTGAGGGCACGTGGTCCTTCGAATTGGCTGGGAAGCCCGCCAGACCGCCATTCGCCGTGCCCGCGGACACTGCGCCTGGCACGGTACTGCCGGTGCAAGCGACCTGTTCGCTGGGCAATGGCAAGCAGGCCGTGCGGTTCACGATGGCGCGCACGGTGCGCGTGGTCGAGCCAGTCTCGCTTGAACTGACGCCGAAGGGGATGGATCTGGCTACCGGCACGTCCCGCGTCCAAGTGTTGGTCCGCAACAATGGGCGACGCCAGCTGTCCGGCCAGCTCACGGGCGTCGCGCCTGCGGGCTGGATCGTCACCGTGCCAGCGATTCCTGCGATTGCCGCTGGCGGAAGCACGACGGTCTCCGCCAGCCTGGCCCCCAAGGGCAAGGGGACGGTCGCCAGCGTGCCCGTGACCTTCGTCGCTCAGGTCGGCGCGATCCGCAGTGAACGCACGCTCGACGTTCTCTACCTGCCACCTGGCGCCAACCGGATTCCCAATCCCAGTTTTGAAGCAGGCATGGGACGCTGGTCCGCCTACCCCAAGATCAAGCCCGAGATCGTGCCCGGCGGACGCTCGGGCGCTGCCTTACAGTTGCAGAGCACCGTTCCCGCTCAGGCGGGGGTGCATCACAGCGTTGTCCTGAAACAGAAGGCGCCCTGCGCCCTGTTCCTCCAGGCCTTCGCGCAGACAGAGGATGTATCCGGAAGCAAAGGGCGTGGCTTCTCCCTCTATGTCGATCTCTACCACACCGATGGCACGGCCTCCTACGGACACACCTACTCCTTCGATCCAGGAGAGACCGGCTGGCAACTTGGCACGCTTTACATCGAGCCACGGAAGCCAGTCGCGAATGCCAACATCTACCTCCTCTTCCGCCAGCGCACCGGCACCGTCCGCTACGACGACATCCTCCTGGTTGAGGACGCCCGCCGCAAGGGGAATCTGGCCCCCACCGCCAAGGTCAGCGTGGACAGCAGCTACAGCAAGTATACGGCAGAGCCCTTGACCGATGGCATCATCGAGCCGGGCGACCGCCACTGGTCCGAGCAAGCCTGGGCCAGCGCGGACGAGGTGAAGGCGCACCATGTCCAACTCGACTTCCCGGCACCGGTTCAGGCGCGGCGCGTCGTGGTCCACTGGTCTCGCGATGCCGGGGTCATGCGCACCTCCCGCCAATTGCGGGTGGAGTCTGCTGCCGACGTATTGTGGCAGGCCGATGCGCTTGCCAAGAGCCCGCTGACCGAGATCATCCTCAAGACCCCGGCCACCGTCAAGTCGCTGCGGCTCGTGCAACCCGCAGGAGGCGGCCCCGAGGAACGCCCCGGCCTATTCTGGATTCGCGAAATCGAGGTCTTCGGCGATCCCCAACCACCTCAACCGTAGGCTCCCGCCCAGGCAGGCGTCGCCTCACGCTGGTAGGAGCCGGACGTGGAGACCGTCGTGGGCCAGGATGAGGCCCTCGGGTTCGAGGGCGGCGGCGAGCGGAGCATGGGGGGAACAGAGGGTGCGGGCAATGTGGGTGAGCCAGATGGGGGCGGCGGCGGAGAGGACGCTCTGCTTGATCAAGGCAGCGCGCTGCAGGCGGACCATGGCAATGCTGCTGTGCTCGAAAATGCGCCAATCGCCTTCAGTATCAGCACAGGTGGCTTCCCAGATAACCCCGTCCAGGCACATGCTGCAGAGCATTCGCCAAGTATGGAGGGGGAGCCAGGCGCCGTCGGTGGCATAGAACAGGGTGGCTGCTTCGTCGGCAAGAAGGAAATGATACGCTTGTTCCCCAGCGCGGACCGTTGAGTGATTGGCGGCCACCGGCGTGACCAGCAGCGGCCCAACGGAAGCGCGTTTTTCTAGAACCAGGGAGGAAGTCTGGACTCCTGGGATCTCGCTCAGTTCGGCGACGAGGGCTGGGTCGGCATGGACCCGAAGGCCACCCGCAGACGCAAGCACGGCAATGGAGTCCAGACAGTAGTGATCGCCATGACTGTGGGTGATGAGAAGGTTGGTGACCGCTGCTGGGTCGACCCCGAACCGATCCAGAGCCGCCAACGTGGTGGGACCGCAGTCGATGAGGACGCACCCCGCGAAAAGGGTCGAGGTGAACCCACGCCACTCGCCAGGAGCGTAGTCAGGCCGGGAGGGGGCGGGAGGCCAGTCGGCGGCACCAGTGCCAAGGAAGAGAATGTTCATGGGGAGGATGGGGGGGGGAATGGGAATGGGGGAGCGGGGGAATGCTGGAATGCTGGAATGCTGGAATGCTGGGATGCTGGAATGGAGGAATGGAAAGTTGGCTAGACGCTTTTCTTCTCGAGGAAGACGAAGAAGGTGATGTAGCCGGCGATCAGGACGGGGATGACAAGCCAAGGGGAAACACCGAGAGCGCCGTGCAAGGTCACCTTCCCGAGACTTCCCCAGGACAGCACGGATGCCTTCAGCGCCGGATACACTTCCGCGAACAGGGCAGCACCGAGGAGCATGCCGAGCACGGCCCAGATAGCGTGCCAGCGGCCCTCGCCAATGGCACCCAACGACGTCCCCGGACAGTACCCCATTAACGCCCAACCGCCACCAAAGAAGACCCCGCCCAGGAGATTGGCGGCCACGTGGGTGCCCTTGATGCTGTATTCGGCCAAGCCAAGCGCTGCCAACGCGTGGATGCCGATCATGCCGACGATGACCGCCGAGAGCATGAACTTGAAGATGGTCATGTCCCGGAAC
>JABGQJ010000319.1 GCA_018648945.1 Victivallales bacterium | reverse complement strand
CCGACCAGCAATTCGTTCGGGAGCAGGCACACGGGCTCGTTCACCAGCGCGTACGCCATCGACCGCGCCTGCGGCTCGCGCAAGGGCAGGTCCTGGTACAGCTCGAAGAACGCCCGGTGCCAATTCCCCACCTTCGGGGTCGAGAGATCCGCGCCGATGCGTTTGCGGGCCGCATCCAGGAACGCCCGGCTCCGCGCCGCGAGTTCCCGCTTGGCCAAAGGAAGATCCACAGAGGATGCCATAGTTCACGCCCGTGCTGTCCGATGGTAGCCGTTTCGCTCAACTATAGCAGGCCGCCGCCCGCAACCCACTCTCGGCAGAGAGAAGACCCACTACGGCCGCTTTGGCTCCTCGCCCATGCCAGAGACCACAGTGCCCTCCACCACCACATTCTCGGACTGGCCAATGTCGATCGCCTGGGGTGTCTCCGAATCAGTCCCCTTACCCGGCTTGTAGGAGACGTTCTCGATCCGGTTCCCTTTGATCTGTACATCCTCCGCTCCCCGCAGACGGATGCCGGCAACTGGGCAGTCGCGAATGGTATTCCCTTCGATGACAAGGCGGCGGTTCCCCGGCCAGATCGGCAGCTCGGATCCCCGGTCACGCCGCACGAACACGTTGATTGCGCCCTTCGAGTAGGCCTTGGACGCGAGCATGGCCGTGTCTCGCCCCACATCCTCGATCACGTTGTTCCGAACGACAATATCCTCTACCCAGCCTGCTTCGCGCCAGAAGGCGTACTCCGCGCCGAGAGTGATGGCGCTGTGCTTCAGTCTTCGGAAGACGTTGCGCTCGATCACGCCATGGGAGGCCATGATGCGCAGACCACGGGCGCGGTGGTCGGTGAACTCGCAGTCGCGGATCACGAACCCCGGGGCGTTGCTGGCGGGGATATCCAGGTAGTCGCCGGGCTTGGCGGGCAGTGGCTCTTCAAGCACCATCCGGAAGACCGTGCCCCGCCCCTTCTTCCCGCGTGGCCAGACCTTCCCAATCGCGGCCATCTGCTCCGGCGTGGTCTCCTTCAGCGGCGTGAAGCTCGCCAGTTTCGCCGTGCCAACCACCGCGTAGTTCCCCGGTTGGAGGCGGCGGACCACCGCGCCCTTGGGAATCACCGAGGCGAGGTACTCCGTGCTGTATGGCCAGGCCACCTGCAACTCCCGCTCGCCGAGCGCGGCCAGCACCGCGAAGGTCACGCCATGGAAGTTCACCGAGTCGTCCCCCATGAAGGAGAATCTGCACTTCTCGATGGTCGGTCCCTTCGTGGCATAGGCGATGTTGAGCCCGTCGGCGCAGGTGGAGATGAGACGCTCCTCGGTGGCGCCGGGAGGGGGCGGGCCCGGTCTGATCGTGTACCGGTAGTAGTTGTCGCCGCGCATGTAGCGTCCCAGGTAGGCCGCGCCGGGCGCGGCCAGGAAGGTGACGTCCTCAATGCGCACGTTCTCGCAGTCGTTCATGCGGATCGCACCGCCCATGCGGAGGGTCATCACGATGCGGTCGCCCACCTCGACAAGCTCGTGTCCAGGCGGCGTATAGCCCATGATGAAGCGCCCGTGGCGCTCGTCCACGATCTCCACCTTGCGGGCGTAGAGATCCGGCACCCAGGGCTTCCAGCGGCGCCGGTGGGGTTCGAAGATGTAGCCCTGGCGGTAGCTCTTCTGGTCTTCCTTCCGCAAGCCTGGGTACCCTTTGGCGACCTCGAACTCGTAGACCTTGCCGTCCTCGGACAGCTTGGTGATCCGAGCCTGGACGAAGGGGAGCGGGTCGAAATCGATGGTGAATCCCCGCAATACGATGTTCTTGCAGGAATGGAAGCTCCAAGCCATCCCGTTGTAGTCGGCGAACACCAGTGTGGTCCCGGCGCCCTCGATGGTCAGCCCAGCAGCGTTCCGCAGCGCCAGTTTCCCCTGGATTTTCACCCGTCCCTTGGGTAGGCGGATCACCGCCGCATGGTTCTTCACCGCGTTGTCGAGCACTTGCTGTAGGTTCAGCACGTCGATGGCGCCGGCTCCCGAGGCGATGAGCAATAGGGCGGCAAGCAGTGTCTTCACCCGGATTCCTTCGGGGTCAGCGGAGGGTCTCGAAGCGCACGGGCTTCCAGATCCCGCCTGCATGGGCGGTATTCATGGCGCGGACGGTGACCTGATTCTCCGCTCCCCAGCGCACCTCCTTGGTTACGTCCAGGTAGAAGGGCCTGTTCCAGCCATTGGGGCCGATGTCGTGCTCACCCACGTAGACGCCATTGACCCATACCCACGTGCTCTCATCTACGCCGTCGAAGCAGATCTCCACGGCATTCACCTTGCCATCAGGCTTGGCGGGCATGGCGATTGTCCGGCGGTACCAGCTCACGCCGGTGTAGTCGTAGCCGGCCTTCTGCCAGGCTTGCTCAATGGCGATGGTCTTCCACTTGGCATCGTCAAATGCAGGCAGGAACCACTTCTTGCGGTGTCCCTCGCGCTTGGGATCGAGATGGAAGCGCCAGTTCTCCTTGGGGAAGGGAACGGTCTGGATCACTTCTATCTCGTGGTCCCAATCCTGCCGATCACGAATGGACTCGACATCCCGATGGAAGGGCCACTGGGCCTGCACCGCCAGATTGCGCACCATGGGATCCTCGTCCTTGGCTGCCTTGAGGAGGGCCGCCGTCGCTGCCTTGCTGCGCGGACGCCGCCCCGCCAGTTGCTCTACCGCATGCTTGCGGACCAATGGGCTGGCATCAGCAACCGCTCCGATCAGGACTCTCTGGCCGTCCGGGCCTCCCGACAACGCCTTGAGTGCACTAAGGCGGACCAGCATGTCGGCGTCCTTGCAGGCTGGCAGAAGTGCCTTCTTCCCTGCTTCCCCCCGTTCCGCCAGCAGCCGCGCTGCCGTGCGTCGTACCACCGCATTCTCGTCAGTCAGCCCCGCTGCCAGGGCAGGGATCGAGGTCGCTGGCTCCCGAGGTAGCCGGAGGAGAGCCATGCGGCGGGCCAGCGGGCCGTCATCGGCGTGGCACAGCGCCAGGACGAGCGTGGTGAGTAGGACAACAGAGCGAAATCTCATTGGTCAAGACTCCCGAGCGCATTGGGGAATAGCACACAACAACACCAGTACCATGCCCCCCATTCGTTCTGCCGCCACTCGCGCGGCGATCAAGCAGACGACATGACTACTGAAGGACGACGAAGGCCGCACTGTGGGGTTTGATCGTGATCGCGAGGATCCCGTCCCGGATGGGAATGCCGGTTCCCGCTGCGACACCGGTCGCGCGGGAGACGGGGTCTTTCAGAGCCACGTCCCAGGTCTGTTCGCGACCCGTGCAGTTCACCACGGTGAGCAGTTTCTTGCCGTCCTTTTCCCATACAGTGGATGCGTAGTCCTGTGGTGGCAGCTTGCCGTTGGGCCTGCGGATCTCGATCCGTTCGGTCGAGCGCTTGCCCTGGTAGTAGTATTCCTCGACTCGCCAGATGTCCCGGCATGCTCGACCGATGGCCTGGTGGTAGCCTCCATCGATCCACTTGTCCGGCCACAGGTAGAAGTCCTGGACGCCGAGCGCGGCGCTCAGGACCATCTTCTCGTAGAGCAGTTGTGGTGGCAGCGACTCCTTGCTCTGCGGGTTGTCGGAGACCATGCTGATGACGCAGACCGGTAGCTTGTGGTTCTGGATCATGGTCTCGATGCCGTCGAAAGCGGCGCGTCCGTGCCGGTAGTAGAGGCGAAGCATGTGGGCGTCGAGGTACTTCTCGACCCGACGGGGGTCTTTGGGGCAGCCCCAGAACGCGGCGAAGCCTCTCGTGTAGTCGTAGGTGTAGGTATACTCCCCAGTCTTCAGGGTCGGGTTGTGGGCATGCACGGCGTCCACCCACACGGCGATGACCTGCTCGTAGATGTCGAGCCAATGGTTTACCCATGCCTTCCGGTGCTTGCTCAGGATCGTGCGTGGGGTGGCGTTTTCTGGCACATTGTACGCCTTGCGGAAACGCGCGAGGCAGATGGGACAGAAGCACTCCTTGGCGGGGGCACTCCACGGTTCGTAGTCGAAAAGCACCCAATCCCCATCCTGCGTCCCGGCGAGCGCGTTGGCCACGACTTTGCGGTAGTGGGTCTTGAAATCGTCGCGCCAGAGCACGCTGGGACATACCTTGGACAGCGGCTTTCCGGTGACGGAGACTGCGGGGGGAAAGCCGCTCTTCTCGGCGCTCTGCCCGAGGGGGCCATGCCACATGCTCATATTGTGCATCAGGAAGCCACGTTCGCGCAGGTACCGGTCGAAGGCACCCCGGGTGTCGCTGGTCTGGTAGTGCAGGCCTTTGCGTCGGATGCCTGAGGACAGGTAGAGGTCGGCGACCCGGCGCTGCAGATCGGGCGTGCTGAACGTCATGTCCTCGCCCATCATGTAGAGCCCCACCGTGAATCGTCCCGGCGAGGCAGGAATCGGGGTGGGCTCAAGGAAGCGCAACTCGATGCTTCGGTGCCCGAACTCGATGCCGTTGACCTTGATCGCCCATTCCAGATTGGCTCTGCTGGGGGCGTCGGCGGGTGTGTCGACACCGATGACCACATGCTTGGGGTACGTGTCCCATACCGTCTCGATGCGTTGCTGTTCGATACCGTCCCGGGTGACCGTGCTCCGGTTCGTCTTGACCACCGCATAGGGGGAGTTGCGGTAGGGCTGGAAGACATCCACGATTTGCACACTGCTCGGTAGGTAGAACACCAGGGCCGACTGTTCGACCTCGCCCTTGGCCTTGCCCGGCCGCAGCATGAAGCTAAGCGGAACGGGTCTGCCGCGGAAGGTGTGGAACACTGGCTTGCCAAAATGCTGTTCGGTCGAATCCACTGGCTTGCAGACGGCGTTGATCAGGCCCGCGACCTTGCTTGTGTCCGGGGGCTCGTAGGGGGGGCGGCCCAAGAGGACTGCGACTTCCTCGCGGCTAGTGGCCAGCACGATCTCATCCATCTCCCCCTCGAAGCTGTACATGGCGCGTCCCCGGCCTGGCAGGGGGTAGGTGCCGATGTGGAGATTCTGGCTGGGAGGGGCGATGCGCACGCCCGCCGTGGTGGTCCGGGCACAGGCCCGCCCATCGAAAAAGAGCTTGACTGTGCCGGCATCGAATACGGCTTCCACCTGATGCCACTCCCCGTCTGCCCAGGACACGGGCGACGAGGTCGTCACGTAATTGGCTTTGCCATCGCCGTAACGGAAACGGATGCCCTCTTTCCTGATGAAGAGCGAGAAGCCATCCTTGGCGCTGTCGATATCGTGGCCCAGGAGAGTCCCCGTGTGTTCCAGCGTACTTCGGACGAAGACGCTCGCTGCCAGCTTGGAGACCGGGGTCGTGAAGAGTCGGTTTCTCGTTTTGACGTGGGTATGCCCTTCGCGTACGAAGTGCAGGGCAGACCCGGTCTTGCCGGGCACGTGGTACGCCTTGTCGTAGACGACTTGCCCGTCCTTGGTGGCGTTCTCCACGAACGTGCCGACAACCCGGCCATCCTGGCTGTGGACAGCCGCGCCGTTCCCCTCGAAGGAAAGCCGGAGCGTTTGTACGCCAGCCGCGCCTGCTGCGGCGAGGAGGGTCGGGAAGAGAGCCGCGCCGACAAGCAGGAAGGCGAGGGCGGGGACTCCGCTGCGGGGCGATGCTGTGTTGCGGGGAGATCCCATGTGGCACGATTCCTTGCGGGTTCCTGATAGGCAGATCATGTCGCCTGGCCGAGGGTCGCCAAGCATGAGTAGGTGACCCCGTACCATGGCGACAGTTGCAGGCCAGTGGTCCGCACCCAGGAAACAGTCGGGCCCAAGTGCGCGGGTGGGGCGCAATTTCACGCCCTGTTCATCCCTACTTGCTTGGCTCGAGCTTGACGGCAATGTCGAGCTTGAAGGGCGGCAACGGGATCGTGAGAGGGCCGGCCTTGGGGGCGATGGTGAGACTGCGGCGTTCCGCCACGGTTCCCTTGGGCACGTCCCATATCTCAAGCTTGTACTTCCCGGGGGCCAACGCTTGGACGGGGAGCTTGATGCTCTTCCACACCTGTGGCACGAGGTTCTCGGTAGCCGACGTGTAGTAGGTAGTGTCGAACAGCCAAGCGTAGTACCGATCCTTGCCAACCATGTCGTTGATGGTCAAGGCGCTGCCCGGCAAGGGGCGGGTAGCGTAGGTCAACCCTCGGCGGTCCACTCCGGATGAGTAGTTGCGCAGCGAGGTATAGCGCCGGTAGAGGCGCTTCTCGTCGGTAAGCGCAAACCACCAGTACATCGGGCAGGAGGGGGCTTCGGCAAAGAAGCCGGCCCACATCCCGAGATGCGATTGCTTGACCAGATTCCCCATGCTGTCCGCGTAGGGAGAGCCCCCGAACTCGGTAATGAGAAGCGGCTTGTGGCGGGTCCGGGCGAAGGCGGCGCCTCCGCGCAGCATCTCAAGCAGTTTCGCCGTGCCGCCGCCCTGGTAGTAGGCGTCAGTGCTGAGGAAATCCAGCGCCTTTACGTCGGCGATGGCAGCATTGATCTTGTGGTAGCCGAGCATCCAGTGGGTGGTGATCAGATGCCGATTGGGGTCAATGCTCTTCAGGTAGGCTCCCATCTCCTGGTGCCACGCAGCGACGTCTGGCTTGAGGTAGTACTCCATGTTGGTGCCGGTCAGATCGACCTCGGTGAAGAGCTTCCAGGCCATGATGTTAGGGGAGTATCCCCAGCGGGCGACGACGTAGTCGCAGGTGCGTTTGAACGCTTCCCTGGCCCGGGCATCGGTGAAGTACTGCTCGCAGTTGTCCAGGAAGCCGCCACATGCCTTGTTGTAGGGATTGCGGCCCCATTCGGTGTCGAACATCATGCCGAACTTGCCGTGGTTGTTGAACACGAGGAGGAGGGAGATGTTGTGTCGCTCGGCGGCTTCGAGGATGTGGTCGAGCATCCAGGCGCGGTATTGGTTGTAGTGTCCCACGCCATGGAAGCCGGGGGCGTCGTTGATCCACTCCAGGGCGAGCCACCACGAACTCATCCAGACTTCGGCGACGGTGATGCCCGCTTCCTCGTACTTGGCGAACAGCCGCTCGTAGAGGGGCAAGCCTTCGTTGCGCCATTTGGAGTAGGGCGCGATGGTGAGGTATCGGTTGTCGTAGGGCGAGCGGACGTTGATGCCAACGCCCCAGAAGGGCTCGCCGTTGTCCCAGGCCAAGTAGATCTCTTCCTTCGGGTCGCGGCGGACGAACCCCCGGTACGTTGGGTCTGCGGCGGCGGCCGAGAAAGTCATGCTTGGCGTGGTGGCGGAGCGGCCATTGGCCTTGGCCGTGATCTCCACCACGTGCTTGCCGGGCAGCAGAGGGCAGTAGCGAACCTTGAAGCGG
Source organism: Victivallales bacterium (assembly GCA_018648945.1). Next base: position 1,025 of record JABGQJ010000319.1, on the reverse strand, counting down.
GGACGCCCTTGGGGGGTCAGGGTCTGGGTCTTGTCCTCGACTTGGGGATTGTACAGGAAGTCCTCGTGGTAGAAGCCGCGCACGAGGGTCGTCTTGCCATTGGGCTGGGTGATCTTGGCGACCACGGAAGTCTTGGCGGGATCGAAGGGGGCTTCGGTCCATTCGGCATACTCGAAGGTGAACTCGCACCGTTTGCCGACTTGGGGTGAATCCGGGGTGAAGGAGAGGCCACGAAACGTAGGGCTCTCTTCTGGCAGGCCCGAATCGACCAGCTGAACGCCGGTCAGCACCACCTCGCCAGTGAACGTGGCGTGCTTCCCTGGTTCCAGGCTGAAGGCGCATCCCATCTCCAGCAAGCCTCTGGTGACTAGGGCGTTCCATGGTCGGCCGTGGCCCTGGCTCTCCCAGGCCGCGACGGCGGCATCGCCGGCAATGGGTACCCGGACCGTCCAGACCCCGCTCTTGGCGGGGACGGGGATGCGGATCTGGCGCCAGAGATGGTCCCAGTCCTTCGTGAAGACCGTGAGGAGGGTCCGTTCCGGAAGACGGTCATTGACTGAATCGGCATTCTCAGCGGGCATGCCTTTGGGCAGCGCGAAGTCAAGCTGGAGGGTCCGGAACCCCTGCCACGAGCTCTTGAGAGGCAGGACGAACTCGTTCCTGCCGGGCAGGGAGACCGGGAGAAGCAAGCCTGCGGGACGACCTTCGGCAGCAGCCGCCATCTGCAACGGCGAAGACGTTGGTTTGCCCGCATCGCTGTACGTTCGCCGTTGCCAGCCGCCAGGCCCCTTGGCGAAGTCGCTGACCAGACGCGAGGGGGTCTCCGCACCATGCACGCAGATGGTGATGCAGAGCAGAAGGGCGAGGCTGAATTGGCTTGGTCGGATAGTCATGGGGGGCATACCATGGTGTTGCCGTTGGGCAAGTCAACCGTCGGCGCAGTAGGAGTGAGACAGGTGTTGGGCGAGAATTCCCAGGCTTTCCAGACGCGCCACTCCTGGGAGCGCCTCGGGCACGGCCCGTAG
>JABGQJ010000318.1 GCA_018648945.1 Victivallales bacterium | reverse complement strand
CGCAGAAGAGACGACAACCGCCTCGCCGTCGATCCTGGCTTCGGCCTTCTTCCATTCGCCCTCCTTGCCGATGATCTCGAACCAGGTCAGGGGCTCTCCGTCGCGGGAGACCAGGCCGCCTCCGAGATGGTCGAAGGTCAAGCGGATCGCCTTGCCCTCCACCGTGGCACCACGGAACATGGGGCCGGAGTAGACGATGTCCTTGCCGTAGTCCTTGGCCAGGGCCCAGAGCGCCAGACGCCGCCCCACCTGCTGCTTCTTGCGGGGATGGATGTCCTTCACGTTGCCGATGTCGAGGGTGACGGCCATGCCCGTGTTGGGGATGGCAAGGCTCTTGGTCTGCCCCATCCAGATCTCAGCCAACTTCGTGGGACTGCCACCGTAGCGGTACGGCGCGAGCTGGACGAAGTAGAAGGGGAAGTCGCCTTGGCTCCAGAGCTCGCGCCAGCCGAGGATCAGGGCCTTCATCTTCTCGAAATAGAACTCGCCGTCGTTCCGGTTCGACTCCCCCTGGTACCAGATGGCGCCGCGGATGGCAAAGGGGATCAGCGCGTGGACCATGCCATTGTACAGCCCGGTGGGCTTGGTGTGGGTGCCGAGGGGCAGCAGGCCGTTGTTGAAGGCTGGCATCGGGGGAGGGGACAGGTTCTTCTCTGCTGCGGCCCGCGTCGCCTTGATCCAGCCGTCAAGGGCTGCCAAGTGCTTGGCCAGCGCCTCCTTGTGGACAGCGGTGTGGGGGAGCGACAGGGAGACCTGGTCGTGAATGGTCTCGAGCGCGGGCACGGCGGCAAAGCCGTTGGGCGGGGTCCAGGGCTCGATCCGCGTGCCGCCCCAGGAGGTGTGGATCAGGCCAAGGGGCACCTTCAGTTCCTTGTGCAGTTCGCGACCGAAGAAGTAGAGCGCGGCGGAGAAGCCGGGCACGGTTTCCGGGGTGCAGACCTTCCATTCGGCCTTGACGTCGGTCTGCGGCGAACCGGCGGGGACGCGGGGGACGTAGTAGAGCCGGATCTCGGGGAAGTTCGCGGCGGCGATCTCCTCCTTCGGGTTGACGCTGTTGGAGACGGTCCACTGCATGTTCGACTGCCCCGACCCGAGCCATACCTCGCCGACGGCCACATTCGGGTAGGTGAGTGTGTTCGTGCCCTGGATCGTCAGCGTGAGGCCGGTGGCCGTGGTCATCGTCGGCAGATCGACGCGCCACTCGCCCTTCGCGTTGGCGGTCGTCCCGGTCTGCTTGCCCGCCAGAGCTACGGTGACCTTCTCGCCTGCCTCGGCCCAGCCCCAGACGGGCAGCGCCCGGCCTTGTTGGAAGACCATGTTCGGGCCGAACACCGTGGGGGTACGCACATCGGCGAGAAGGGCCGTGGCAGTCACGAGGATTGCGGGGAGACACAGGCGAAGGGCAGGTTTCATCGCACTCTCCTGGGCAGAAGTGTAGGGGGAAGGGGCAGAGTCTGGAATACCGGGAGTATAGGCGGTGGCAGGGGGGTCGGCAAGCGCATCGCCCCCTGCCCGAGCGCTTGATTTTCCCGTGCACACTCGTACAGTCGTGGGTTCGCACGCGACCGGGGCATTGTCCCCGTTACCCCGACTACACAGCACCACCACGCACGAGGCCAGACGATGGCAGGCCAACATACCGTCGAGAAGATCGGCGGCTCCTCCATGAGCCGCTTTGGCGAGATCATGCGGAACGTGATCATCGCTGACCGGCAAGGGAGCGCGCTCTACAACCGCATCTTCGTGGTATCCGCCTACGGCGGCATCACCAACCTGCTGCTGGAGAACAAGAAAACGGGCGCGCCCGGGGTCTACGGCGCGTTCGCCGAGGGGAACGACGGCTGGCGGGACGGCCTGGAGGCGGTCCGCGAGAAGATGCTCGAGTTCAACAGCGCCTTCGCCGATATCGGGCTGGGCCAGGAGGCGGCCGACCGGTTCGTGAACGAGCGCCTGGCCGGTATTCGCGACTGCCTGGAAGATGTCCAGCGAATCGGCTCCTACGGGCATTTCCCGAAGGAGACCTACCTGGCCGCCACGCGCGAGCTGCTCAGCGCCGTGGGGGAGGCCCACAGCGCCCACAACTCGGCCCTGATCCTCCGCGCCCATGGCGTCAATGCCCGGTTCGTGGATCTCACCGGTTGGCGCGACACCGAGTTGACCGGGTTGGACGAGGCGATCAGCGCCGCCTTCGAGGGGGTGGACTTCGCCAGCGAGATGCCGATCGTCACCGGCTACGTGAAGTACGACGAAGGGATCATGACCCGGTTCGACCGCGGCTACAGCGAAATCACCTTCAGCAAGGTTGCCGTGCTCACCCAGGCGCGCGAGGGCATCATCCACAAGGAGTACCATCTGAGCACGGGCGATCCCGTCCTGATCGGGGCCGACCGGGTGCAGGTGATCGGGGCCACCAACTTCGATATCGCCGATCAGCTGTCGGATCTGGACATGGAGGCGATCCACTCCAAGGCATCGAAGGAGATGGAGCTCCGCGACATCCCGATCCGGGTCATGAATGCCTTCGATCCCACCCACCCGGGCACCACCATCGAGCGCGGCTACGTCTCCCCCGATCCGAGGGTGGAGATCATCTGCGGGCGCGACGACGTGATCGCCATCGAGGTGCACGACCCCGAGATGGTGGGGGAGGTCGGCTACGACTACCGGTTGCTCGAACACCTGCGGGATGCCGAGATCAGCTACATTGCCAAGAACACGAACGCCAATACCATCACCCACTTTGTGCGTGCGAAGGAAGCCGGCCTGCCGGGCTGTGTGCGCAGCATCGAGGCAGCCTTCCCCGGTGCCAGCGTGACCGTGTCGCCGGTGGCCATTGTCTCCGTGATCGGCACCAACATGGCCCTTCCGGGCTTCCTCTCCCGCGCCGCGAACGCACTGGCCACAGAAGGGATCAACGTCCTCGGTCTCGGCCAGGCGATGCGCCAGGTGAACATGCAGTTCATCGTCCGTCGCGAGGACTTCGAACCCGCCCAGACCGCCCTGCACCGCGAATTCGTCGAGTAGACGGGCGCGCAGTGGACGGAGTGGAACCCAGTGGACGGAATTCTCGCGCCCGTCAGGGGCGCGACTGAGTCCACTCGGTCCACTGAGCCCACAGATCCGGGTCTGGATTCCCTCGCCCGCGAGGCGAAGCTCCCACCGGCCCCGGAGAAAACGGGCGTCTTGGCATCCCGCGTGGTCTATTGCTACTTGCGCGGGAACCTATATGGTGATCATTGTGTCAGTCTGGCACGTTGATCCGTGGAGTTGTCCCCCCCCTTCCCCCCCTTTCCTGTCGAGATCAAGGAGCACGAAAGCAATGCTATTCCAGATGCCGGTGACAAGTGTGGTTGTTGGCGCGGTTGGAGACGTCTTCGAGAACGAGGGGGCTGCCGCGTCGGACGCCTGGGAATGGGTCGTGACGAATGGTCGCGAGTTTGGCGTCAACGTGGTGGCGTTCCTGATCATTCTTCTGGTCGGCAAGTTCCTCATCGGTTGGGCGTGCAAGGCCACGAGGGCCTCGCTGAGCAAGCCGAAGAATGTCAGCGAGTTGATGGTGAACTTCACCGTCAATGTGGTGAACAAGATCCTCTGGATCCTGGTGGTGCTGGTGGGCGTGAGCCGATTCGGCGTCGAGGTCGGCCCCTTCGTGGCTGGCCTGGGCGTGAGCGGTTTCATTCTTGGCTTTGCGTTCCAGGACGCGCTCGGCAATTTGGCGTCCGGCATCATGCTGGCGCTGAACGCGCCTTTCCACATTGGTGACTTTGTGGAGATCGGCGGGATCGTGGGTGTGGTCAAGGAGACGAACATGATGGCCACGACCCTCACGACGCCGGACAACAAGAAGGTGGTGGCCCCGAACAAGACCGTCTGGGGCAGTCCGATCACCAACTACACGGCACTGGATACCCGCCGCGTCGATCTGACTGCCGGCATCGCCTACGGCGAGGATATCGGCAAGGCGCGGGATGCCATCCTGGCGGCAGTTGCGGCCTGCGAGGGCGTGCTGGAGGATCCGGGCGTGACGGTGGAAGTGGTCGAGATGGCCGATTCCAGTGTGAACTTCGTGGTTCGCCCGTGGTGCGAGACGGCGGAGTACTGGAATGTGTTCTTCCGGGCGAACCGGGCGATCAAGGAAGGCCTGGACGCCGCTGGCATCGAGATTCCGTTCCCGCAGATGGACGTTCATTTCGACGGCGCGCCCAAGGAGGCCTAGCCTCTTCCCGCTTCTGAAGCGACCCAAGCCGTCTCGGCTCCGTGCCGAGACGGCTTTCCATTTTTGTCGGCTTCCTGGAACGCGATCGATTGCAGGCGACCGCGCGGGTGACATAGTACGGTGACGTCTGACTCGCCGTGATCCGGAGCCGACCTCCCCGACCGCCACAGAGGACTCGCCACGCATGTTCACCGCAAACGCCATCGTCGTGTTCGTATATCTGCTCAGCATGATGGCACTGGGGATCTACCTCAAGCGCTATGTGAAGAGCGAGGACGATTTCTTCCTGGCGGGGCGCTCGCTCAACAAGTGGGTGATCGCCGGCTCGATCATGAGCACGAACGTGGCTGCCATCTACCTGGTGGGACCAGCTGGCGCGGCCTACGCTGGGGGCGGGGTCTCGGTTTTGCTGATCGCTTGGACGGGGAACCTGATCGCGTCGATGAGCGCCCTGTTCTTCGTGCCGCATCTGCGCCGCATGCGCATCACCACCATCTCCGAGTACCTCGAGGAGAGGTATGGCGTGCTCATGCGGTTGCTGCCGGCGGGGCTGTGGATTCTCTACTATGCCTGTTTCGCAGGCGTGGGCATGTGCACGCTTTCGAGAGTCCTCTCTCCCGTGCTGAATGTGCCGACCCAGAGCCTGATTATCTTTGTCGGCGGCGGGGTGCTCGTCTATTGCCTCTTCTCCGGTCTTCTCGGCGCGGCCTACTCCTCGGTGATCCAGGCGTTCATCATGATCCTGGGCGGCCTGATTCTCGCTCCTCTGGCGCTGAAGCAGGTGGGTGGCCTGAGTGCTCTCTACGCGGCGCGGCCCGATTCCTTCGTGTTCTGGCGGGCTGGGGCCTCGGGCATCTGGCCGAACTGGCGGCACATCATCATGTTTGTCATGCTCGGCCTCCCCTATTGGTGTACGAGCCAGTACATGGTCCAGCGGTCCTTCGCGGGTCGCAGCGTGCGGGCGGCCTCCCGCGGCGTGATCCTGGCGGCGCTGATGACCGGTCCGCTGACGCTTTCCTTCATCATCCCCGGCATCTGTGGCTCGGTGCTCTACGGCGGCATTGTCGTCGGCGACAATGTGTTGCCTTTCCTGCTTCACGATTTCCTACCAGCGGGCTTGGCTGGTCTGATCCTGGCCAGCCTGATCGCGGCATCGAACTCCACCGCCAGCGCCTTGCTCAGTTCGCTGTCGACCCTGGCTCAGCATGACTTCTACCGGCGGTTTGTTCCCGGCAAGGGCACGAAGCACTACATGTGGGTGGCTCGCGTCGCCATGCTGATCGGCGGCTTGGTGGGCATCGCCTTCGCCTTTGTGGCCGCGAAGAGCGGCATCATCAATACCGTCTTCAACCTCATGGGCTTCTTCGAGCCGCCGATCTTTGTCATTGTGGCTGGGGCATTGTTCTGGAAGAAGGCGAATACCTGGGGCGCGGTTGCGGCTGGCATCGTTGGCATTGGCATGAACTTCTTGATGGTCTTCGTGATGAAGGTTGACGGGGCGAACCAGGCGATTCTGTCCTTCCCGATCTCGGCGGCCGCGCTGGTCGCGGGGACGTACCTCGGCCAGGCTGTGAAGGCCAAGTCTGCCGCCATCAAGGGCAAGACCGTGTTTGATGCGGAAGGGCGAACGAAGAGCGCCCCCAGCGCGTCCGGTCGGTTTGGCGTGATGTGGGCGGCTGCCTCGCTGGTGGGGTTCGTCCTGTGTTCCGTGTTTGAGTCCGCCTTGCCGAAACCCGGCAACGTGTTCATCTTCCTTGCCCTGGTCATGAGTTTCGTGATCGGCTGCTACTTCGCAGTGCCGGCTCTGGTGCCCGAGAGCGAAGAGGAAGAGCTGAGCGAAGGCGGCGTGACGGGGTCGTGGACCGAGCGCATTGTGGGGTCCGGATGGACTTGGCTGGCAGTCTACTGCGTGGCGTTTGCCCTCATGTTCGGGCTCTATGCATGGGCCCCCAAGCCCAGTGATGCGCGGGCGAAGCAGACCTGTGCGCAGGCAGAGGTGGACGGGATTGCGGGCGCGCTGGCCGCGTACAAGGCGGAAAGCGGCACCTATCCTGCCGCCGATGCGCTGGTCTCTGCGCTGCGTTCGGAGGAACCCGAGGCGAAGGAGTATCTGCGCAAGCCGTTGGACCAGATGGACCCGTGGGGGCATGGCATTGTCTACGAGTTGATCGAGAGCGGCACCTATACTCTCTACTCGGTCGGTCCCGACGGGAAGGCTGGCACCGAGGATGACGTCCATCCTCGCCAGGCGGGAGGGGCGAAGAAGTAGGTTCCCCGCTGGCAGGGAATCCGCGACACCGCCCCCGAAAAAGGGCCGTTCCCAGGTTGAATTGGGCAGGGCGCGCGGCAATGTACTCTACCGTGGTGCATGGCTGCTGCGGATGTCCGAACCGACCGGTGTGGGCCCGCCAGATTGGTGGCTGCCACCCGCTGAGAACACGAATCAAGGAGATGCGCGGAGCACAAGTCGTTACGCCGGGGGGGGAGTGGTGACTGGCTACAGGGGGGCGTTCACCTAACGCGCGGACCATCTGTGAGATCGGCGGGTCTCGTTTTTTCAGCCTCGATGGGGGCTGTGCTTTTTTTGTCTAGTGAACATGGTTCCTCGAACCGAAAGGGTGGCATGATGAAGCGGCAAATTCTGATGGTGGCGAGCTTGCTGGCGGCGGGTGCCGTGTCGGCGAACGGGTACAAGATCCTCTGTGTGCGCAGTGCCAAGGCGACTGCCATGGGCGAGGCGTTCATCGTGCAGGCCGACGATCCGAGCGCCGTGGCCTTCAACCCGGCTGGACTGCCCGACCTGAGGGGCGTGCAGATCAGTCTGCAGGGCACCCTGTGCAACGCCTACACCGAGCGCACGTCTCCCACCGGCGTCGGCACCGACATGGAGGACGAGTGGCAGCTCGTCCCCTCCTTCTTCGGGACCTGGGACATGGGCACCGAACGCCTCACCCTCGGCTTCGGCGTCTCGTTGCCGAATGGCCTTGCCTCGCGGTGGTCCGACGATAGTTTCGCCGGCTATGCCGGTTACTACTCCAGCCTGATGATCGCCGACTACACGGTGGCCCTTGGCTACCGGGTCACCGACCGTCTCAGCATCGGTGCCGGCCTTGATTACTATGTCTCGGAACTGGACCAGCGGCAGCGGCTGCCTGGCGCACTGCTCTCCATCTTCCCCGACCCGTATGCATACGTGGAGGGATCGGGCGAGGCCTGGGGCTTCAACGTCGGCGTTCGCTACGAGCTCAACGAGCGGCACAGCGTGGCGGCGACCTACCGCAAGGCCTTCACGGTTGACTACGACGGCGACCTGACGCTTGGGGGCACGGGGTTCTTCGATGGTGCCTACGACCTCGAGACCAGCTTCGACTATCCGGGCTCGGTGGTTCTTGGCTACGCTTACCGCCCGAACGACACCTGGACCTTCGAGGTGAACGTGGATTGGACTCACTGGTCGCAGGTGGACGACGTTGTTCTAGAGGTGCCCGCTCTGGCTGCCTCTCCTCTGGCTTCCCTGGCTCCCGGCGGGCAGATCCGGATCGAGCGCGACTACGAGAACACGCTGGCCTACAAGTTCGGGGTGCAGTACCAGTACAGTGAGGCCCTGGCCCTGCGGGCCGGCTACATCTACAACGAGAACGCAACCCCTGATGCCCTCTGGTACCCGACCCAGCCGGATACCGACATGCACTTCTTCACCGTGGGATTCGGCTACGAGCTGACAGAGAATGTGAGCGTTGAGACCGCTCTCCAGGTGGTCTACTACGAAACGCGTGACGTCGACAGCGACGCCAGTGCTCCTCTTGGCGATGTGGATGGCACCTACCGGACATGGGCCCCCTGCTTCACGCTGGGCGTCACCTGCCGCTTCTGATTTTGGCCGCCCTTGGAGGAGCCCGTTGATGGACAGCCCCGACACCCGTACGCTTGCTGACTTTGTCAACCCCGACGAGCCCGACCTTCTCGACAAAGCAGGTCCCTTTGCCGACTACATCCAGGGGCTGAAGTCGCGCGGCGAGTACTCCTACCACCGGACGCTGCTGTCGGGCCCCGGATGCACAGTCAGGGTGCGCGAGGAGGATACGGGCCAGGAGCGCGAGCTGATCTCCCTGGCCGCCAACAACTACCTC
>JABGQJ010000317.1 GCA_018648945.1 Victivallales bacterium | reverse complement strand
TTCTCGTCGTTTCTGGCGCAGGCGCCCTTGCCTTTGCGGTTCAGATTGCTGTCGAAGACGATGCGGGCTGCATCGATCTCAGCCGCCTCGGGCAGTTCGTACTGGACCCAGTCCGTGCCGGGGGCACCGACCCAGTCGTTGCTGACTTCGCCGATGGGGCGGTCCACACCGTTGCGCAGGGCTTCGGCGCAACCGTTGGCAGCGGTGAGGTTGGCGGCGGCGCAGAGCTCGGGGATCTCTCGCACGTTCCAGGGCAGATAGCAGTCGTCCTCCATAAGGGCCTGCTTCAGTTCGCCAACGTGGTTCTCGTAGACGCCACGCGGGGAAGTGTCCTCCTCCACGGCGATGGCGGCGGCAGTGCCCATGGCCTGGCCGATGACGCCGCAGGTGGCCATGACGCGGGTCGAGCTCATGGCCGCGTGGGTGGCGCTGATATTGCGCCCCGCGAACAGGAGGTTGGCGATGTTCTTGGAGTAGAGGGAGCGGTAGGGAATGCCGTAGGGGGAGGGGGCAGGATGGAAGATGGTGGGCTTGCCGGGATAGCGGAAGCCACCGGGATGATGGTCGTCCATGGACCAGCCGCCGTAGGCTACGACATCGTCGAACCGCCCCTCGGCGCGGACGTCGTTCTGGGTCAGGATGTGATCGCCCACGTAACGGCGGCTTTCACGCTTGCCGGGCAGGAAGGAGATCCACTCCAGTTCCCAGCTTTCCGCGCCGTGATCGCCGTGGTTCTTGATGTGGTCCCAAACGCCAAAGGCGACCTTGAGGAGCTCGTCTCGCAGGTCCTCGGTGTCGTCGATGGAGTTGGCTTCGCCGCCTAGCTCCAGCCACCAGAAATTGCTGTTGCCGGTGAAGCCGTGGCCACGATTGGGCAGGTCGTCGTCGCTATCGAACGTATGCGCCCATTCCGGTGGAATGAAGGGCTTCGGCGAGCCGGTTTCTTTGGCCTGGAAGAGACAGCTCATCCCCATGGTCCGGTCGTCGGCTACCGGCGGCGAGATGTCCTCGTCGAACTCGCTGGAGGCCTCGCGCCCCCGCCGGAATTCGGCCCCGGTAAGGGGGGCAAGGACGCTGTCGCCAGAGCAGTCGGCGAAGATCTTGGCCTGGATCGTGTGCCAGGTCTCGGTGGTGGTCTGCCATCCCTTGATAGAAACGATGCGGTCACCATCCATCTCGGCCTGGTTGCAGGAGCAGTTCAGGAAAAGCTGAAGATTCTCGGTGAAGCGGGCGGTCTCATAGAGGACGCTGTCCCAGATGGAGAAGTTGCTGGTGGGATTGCGGTAGTTGTTGGCGAGTTGGACCTCCTCGACGATACCCGTCTCGCGGTTGTTTGCGCCATGGGCACCGCAGATCCACATGCGGATCTCGCTCGACGCATTGCCGCCCAGCACTGGCCGGTCTTGCATCAGTGCCACTTTGGCACCGCGTCGCGCCGCCGCGACCGCCGCGCACAGGCCGGATACGCCGCCGCCGACCACACAGAAATCCACGCTATGGGTAAGGTCTCTCATGGGAATTGCCTCTGCTGTATGGGAGTCGAATACATGGGGATGATGATGGCGGCCAATCTACCCCATCGGGCATGAGGGGCAAAGCCAGGCCAGGCGATCCGAGGAGGGATTCACTGCCAAGAACCGAGTGCCGTAGGGCAAGACGGGAAGGAGGAGGCGAAGAGCTGCCAGGCATCTGGACTACTTGTAATCGGGTCGGGGGCACACAACCTTGGGGGGAGTGTTCTCGAACGAATCGTCCGATCTCCAAGGAGCAATACGTGAGAACGATCTCCATCCTTTGCGTGGGGTGCGCTATGTTGTCGTCTGCTGTGCTGGCTGGTGAGCCCGAGGTCTGGTTGTGCCCTCCGGGTAACCGGGTGCTGGATCTGGTCAAGGAGGAGGGAACATGGGACTTCTCGCGGCGGCGGATCGCGGGGTTGAAGCTCTACATCGGCCTGTTCCGGAAGGCGAAGAGGGCGGATCTCGCCGCACTGGCCGCGTTCGTCCGCAAGAACGGCCTCGAGGTGGTCGTGGAGTGCGGCGGCACGCTCAATCCTGATTGGCAGGATGAGACGGGCGAGAGGTCGGCAAAGGTCGAGCTGGCCGGGTTCAACAAGTGGTATGCCGCTGGCGGCAAGGTGGACTACCTGGATCTCGATGGTCCCGTCCGGCGCTTGCTGGGTCGTGCAGGCTGGGGCAAGGACCCGGAGAAGAGGTTCGTTTCCTATGAACGGTGCGCAAGGGAACTGATGGAATACATGGCAGCGGTGAAGAAAGCACACCCGAAGATCCAGTTCTTCCTGTTGACCAACTTCCCGAACTGGGGCTACAGGGGCGACGTGTCCTACCACGCGCGCGGCCCGAAGAGGCAGGACTGGGGCGACTACGACGAGGTCGTGACCGCTGTGCTTGAGGCGGCCCGCAAGTCACAGACCAAAATCGCCGGGGCCACGGTCGACAACCCCTACGAGTACCTCCTCGGCACGCACAGGTCGGTGAAGCTGAAGCCCCCCTCGGCGATCGACTGGCTTGCCCGGGTCCGTGCCTACGAGGACTTCTGCCGGGAGAATGGCCTGGAGTTCAACCTGATCATCAATTCCGAGGCTGGCGGCAAGGCGTCCGACAGGCTGTTCTTCGAGAAGACCCTGGACATGGTGTCCCGCTACCAGAAGGCAGGCGGCAAGCCCGACCGCTACTTCATCCAGAGCTGGTACAAGCACCCGACCAAGATTGTCCCCGAATCGGAGCCCTACTCGATGACCTCTTTGGCCAAGGCCATCCTGACCCAAGTCGGGGAAGGCAAGCCCGCCGCTGAGTGATTGACGGAAGCGCCCCTCCCAGATACTTGCCGGTTGCCCGACTCCCGGCTATGGTTAACTGTGCATGGAAAACCACAGGACGCACCGATGACAGTCACAGCAGAACAGGTTCTCAAGAGCGCGTTGGTTCTCTCGCCCGTTGACCGGGCCGAGCTTATCGAGAGGCTCTTCCGCAGCTTCGACAGCGCCAATGACTGTTCCGCTGATGTGGCTTGGGCACACGAGGTCGAATCCCGGATCGACGCGTACGACGCAGGCAAGATCGAGGCTTCCTCGGCCGAGGATGTTCTCGCCAGGATTGGTCGCAGATGAAGCTGCTTGTCCTGTCTTGTGCCGAGCAGGAGTTCGCGGAGGCTGTGGACTACCACAACAAGCAGTGCCCAGGCCTGGGCTACGAGTTCGCAGCGGAAGTGCAGCGCGCCTTCGAGCGGATTCGCCGTCATCCCAGTGCGTGGCCCATCTTCTCTGTACGAGCTAGACGTTGTCTTACAGACCGCTTCCCCTATGGTCTCCTCTACCAGGTCCGCAACGACTGCATTCTGGTCGGTGCTGTCATGCACCTCAAGCGAGATCCCCAGGCCTGGCTGGACCGTGTCGGGGATGCGTTTGCCGAGCAATAGCTCACCTGAGATACTGCCGGTAGTTGACGAGGGTGTGGTAGACCATGCGGTTGGCGTCGTGGAAGTTGCGGGCGCCGCGCCAGGCGGTGCGGACGAGGTAGATGAGGTCGTCGCCGTCGAACTGCCAGTCCACGTACTGGAAGCCGGTGAGCTTGAGCGAGTCGCCCCAGCTGAGCCCGGATTCGTCCTCCACGAGCGTCTTGACCACGCGCCAGTTGCGCAGGTCGGGGGAGGCGCAGAGGGAGAGGATGTTGCGCTGGGCGGGGCGGGCGGGATCGGTGTTGTTGTTGCAGAGCGCCAGGTACTGGGCAGTGGATTCGTCCCAGCGGATGGTGAATTTGGTCATGCCGCCCGGGAAGTCGATGAAGCCAGTGCCTGGGTCGAAGGCGAGGGCGGTGCCATCGGCGGAGAGTTGGACCATGGCAGCCTTGTCGGCGAGGGGATCGGAATGGAAGCGGAGGATGTTCCAGAGCTGACCATCGCGGTCGGCGACGACGTTGCCCTCCAACCAACCGGGATTGACCAGTTTGCCCCAGTCTTCGGGCACCCAGGCGGGATCGAAGGCCAGCTTGTTGGACATGGTCCAGTTGGCCGCGTCCAGCAGATCCGCATCCACGGGGGCGGAGACGACGAGGGACTGGAAACCGGACCCCCAGCGCGCATCGCGGCAGTCCTCGAAGGCCCGGTAGAGGCACCCTCCGTGGACCAGGATAGGCACGGGCGCGCAGTGGTAGTTGGGATTGTCGTGGAAGTAGCCGCCCCGGAAGAGAAGCCCGGTCTTCTCGTCGCGGGGATGGGTCCAGGTGAAGCCACCATCGTCGCTGCGGCGAATGACGATGGAACCGTATTGCTGGCTGGTGCCGAAGAGGCAGAGGTCGCCCTGATGGACGAAGAGGGAGCTCCAATAGGCGTTCATCACGTGGGTGACACTGGTCCAGTTTTGGCCGTTGTCCTCGGACCGGTAGATGCTGATCAGCGCTTCTTCCCCCTCGTGGTTGCGTGGGCAACCGGGCCCGAAGTGGTCGTGACTGGCGACGAGCGCGCCGTCGGGCAGGCGGACGATGCTGGGGCTGCCCAGGAAGGTCTGGGTCCGTTCGGGCTGGTACTTCACCTCGGTGCAGAGCATGGCATTCCTCGCGGTTCGCGGTGGCGGTACACAAAGAGGCAGCGAATATACCGCCGAGGTCCGTGACTGCTCGGTGTTCCTGAGGTAACGTACCGATGTTCGGGCAGTGTTGACGATACTGCCTTGTGCGAGGCCAACCCAGTTGACGAGGAGAACACGACCATGCCACAGCCAATCGATCCTGGACACAACAGCAAACGTGCCGTGCTTCGGGTGGTCGGCCCCTGTATGGTGGCCATCGGGCTGATCTTCGTGGCAATTGGTCTGGTGAGTTTCTTCTCCGCCTTTGGCGGCGGAGGACCTCCCAAGTACTTCTGGTGTGCCTTCATCGGCCTCCCCATGACCGCGCTTGGGGGAATGGTATGCATGTTCGCGTTCATGGGGGCCGTGGGGCGCTACGGTGCCGCAGAGACGGCTCCGGTGGCGAAGGACACGATAAACTACATGGCGGATGGGACGAAGGGGGCGATGCGGACCATGGCGACGGCGATGGGCGAGGGATTGCGTAGCGGCATGAACGCAGCGGATGCCGGCGTGCAACGGTGCCCAAGTTGCGGGGAAAGCAACGAAGCGAACGCCAAGTTCTGCAAGTCCTGCGGTGTGCCCATGGCGAAGGCTTGCGGCGCGTGCGGGGAAGCGAACGACCCAGACGCGAAGTTCTGCGACAACTGTGGCGGCAAGTTGGCCTAGAGTCTGCGGCTGCGACAAGAAAGAGGGTAGGATGAAGACCTGCCCGAAGTGCTACCGTCCCCGAGAGGATGCGATTGAGATCTGCGACTGCGGTTTCCATCTCACCGAGACGAAAGGCCGGGTGATTGCTGGTCAGGCAGACTTGCCTCACGTCCGGTCGCTGGCTGGCGCCTTCGGCCTGCGCTACGCGGGAGGATAGCGAGCGTTGACGGGAGCATGCCCTTGCTGTAGTTTCTCAATTGACCGTTGCTGTGCTAAGCACAAGGCAATGGGGCGGATGTTCTTCCAGCGCTGGGGTCACGAAACCAAGGAGAACGGACATGGGGCCCGAGACGCACGAGATCGTGGAACTGGAGGCGATGGCTGTCCTGGGCGTGTGCGGGATGGTCACCTGCGGGAGATCCCGGTGGGCCCCCATGTGCGTTTCGAGGGTTCCTTTTGGTGACTGGTGGTGCAAGAAAGGTCATGGCTGGGTCTATGCCACGCGGTTCCCAAGACCGGATCACGACCACCACCAGCCGACTGCCATGCGGGACTTCGTGATCCACGGTGTGCCGGGGCGCGTGACATTCCACGCCCCGATTCAGGCGAGATTCAAGGACGAGGAGAATGGCGATGACTGACCAGCCCCGTATGACCATCGTGCGCAAGCCGGACCTGAAGGTCCTCGGCAAGGTGAACGAGTGCGGCACGGATTGCGCCGGAATCTGCCGGTTCTACGGACAGTGCTCGGTGGAGAACGTGTGGGGAATGTTGAACTCCGTGCCCGAGCTTGTCTCTGGCACACGCGGCTACTACTTCGGGAAACTGGATGGGCCCACCCACTGCGTCCAACACATGGTGGGGATCGAGGTCCCGGCGGCGTTCGACCGTGCGTTGCCTGGCATGGCCCTCCTGGATGTCCCCGGCGCGCTCTATGCCGTGTTCGTGAACCCGAACGGCAATGGAGCTCCCTGGGGTGAGGCGGAACAGTGGGTCAAGGAGACGACGGTGTGGTCGGTGCGCGGCGATTTGCCGTGGGCGGAGGACGATGGCCCGGCTGGCTGTTCGCTGCTGTTCGTGCCGGTGGCCTCCGTGCAGGGCATGGTCCCCGAGGGCGTTGGCATCCACGACTACCCGATGCCGAACGAAGCAATCGCGACGGTCGCAAGTGGGTGCCGCTGACAGAAGGGGAGGTGGTTCCCATGGCAAGCACCAAGCCGCCCCGGGAGAGGGAAGCCCAGATTGCGCGAGGGCTCGGCCGTTTTCTAACGTGTGGCGCACTTGCGCTGGGTCTTGTGAAGGTCTGCGGGGTGGGTATGTTGAGCCCGCAGGTCCACAGCTGGAGATGCCGATGCTCGTTTTCCGCGCGATGGTACTTGGTCTGGTCGTTACGTTGTTGCCAGTATGGGGCGACGATGCCTTGGCGGAGAGATTTGCCGACCCACCGGCGTCGATGCGGCCATGGGTCTATTGGTGGTGGCATAACGCCAACGTGACCGAACGCTCGATCACTCAGGATCTGGAGGCGATGGCCGAACAGGGAGTCGGGGGCTTCCTCCTGTTTGATGTGACTGCCTATGGACAGCACCTCCTGGCCCCGCCGGCGAGACGGATCGACTTCATGAGTGACCAGTGGAGGGCTCTGGTCCGGCATGCCTTGCGGGAAGCCGGGCGGCTGGGACTGCAGGCGAGCATCAACTTGAGCACCTGCGGCGGCGCGTTGCGGGCACCGTGGGACATGGGGGAGAACGCTGTCAAACGACTGGTTTGGTCGGCGGCGACGGTGCGCGGGCCGGCATCTGTGGCTCTGCCATTGCCGAAGAGCACGGCCCCTCACTTCCAGCCGGTCGCGTTGGTGGCGGGACGCCTGGCCACCAACGCTGAGTCAAAGCCAGAGTTCTCGGCATGGTTGCCGTTGGCCACCCGCATTCCGAAGGGCGCGGCGACGGTGCTGGAGACCTTGGATCTCTCGGGGCGGGTGGTCGGCGACACGCTGGTTTGGGACGTGCCCGCAGGAGACTGGCGGATCCTGCGCTTCGGTTGCGTCGTGATGGCGGCCCGACGGGAAGATGTGGACGTGCTGAATCCGGCGGCAGTCGAGGCGCATTTCGACCGCATGGGGCGGGCGTTGATTGCCGATGCAGGCCCATTGGCGGGGAAGACGCTGACCCACTTCTACAATGTGAGTTGGGAAGGGGTATCGCCAAGCTGGACGCCGGGGTTTGAGAAGGACTTCCAGGCGTTCCGGGGGTACGAGGCCGGACCCTATCTGCCCGCCTTGGCTGGCTTGATCGTCAAGGATGGGGACACGACGCGGCGCTTCCACCGGGACTTCGCTCTCTCGCTGTCCGATGCATTCATGACCAATTGCTACGCGCGCTTCGACCAACTGTGCAAGGAGGCGGGCTTGCGCTGGCACTCTGAAGCCGGCGGGCCGTCGTGGAGTCGGGGGAGCCCACTGTTCCGGGCGGCGGATCAGCTGGCGTTCTGGGGGCGCAACGCGATGCCGCAGGGCGAGTTCTGGGTGCCGGGCTATCGCTCCAATATGCGCCGGACAGCCATGGCGGCGCATGTGTATGGCAAGCAGTTGGTGGCGGTCGAGGCGTTCACGCACATGTCGACCCATTGGTCGCAGTACCCAGGGTCGCTGAAACGCTCTGCGGATCTGGCGCTGTGCGATGGCGCGAACCAGTTCGTCTGGCATACCAGTTCGGCCTCGCCCGATGAGTATGGCCTGCCTGGAATCGTCTATTTCGCAGGCACCCATGTGAACCGGAACGTGACGTGGTTTCGGCACGCGAAGGGGTTCTTCGACTATCTGGCGCGGGGGCAGATCATGCTGCGCCAGGGGCAATTCGTGGCGGATGTGGCCTGCTACATGGGGGATGGGAACTACGAGCAGTTCGGGCGCGGGAAAACCTGGCGGTCCGGCAGCGCATTGCAGCTCCCGAAAGGATATTCCTTCGACCTCTTGAACAGCGAAGTGCTGGCGGGGATGCAGGTGGAGAACAGCGAGTTGGTGCTGGCGAGCGGGATGCGCTACCGGCTCTTGGTGTTGGACCCGGCGACGACCACCGTGCCCGTGGCGGACTTGCGGCGAATCGTGGCCCTGGTCGAGGCCGGGGCCACGC
>JABGQJ010000316.1 GCA_018648945.1 Victivallales bacterium | reverse complement strand
GAATCGCTACCCAAATACAGATGGATCGCCGACCTGCTGGAGCAACGGATTGCCGCGGGGGAGCTGACTGCCGGAGTGGCGCTGCCCGGCGAGAAGCGGCTAGCGCGCGAACTGGGGGCCAACCACCTCACCGTACGCCGGGCATTGGCTCTCCTGGTGGATCGTGGCTTGGTCCACACCGTGCCGAGTCGCGGGACCTATGTGGGTCCGTCGCCGGTAACCAAGTCAGCCACCCCACATGGTCTGGTCGGCGTGATGTTCTCGGATGTGGAGCTCTACTTCCTGCGTATCGTTGGCGAGTTGGAGGCGCTGATGGTCCCTCGTGGCCTCTCGCCAGTGGTGCGTCTGACTCGTGGCAGTCCCACCCGTGAACGAGAGATCCTGGCAGATTTCCAGCGCCTTGGGGTGGCGGGGATCCTGGCCGCACCGATGGCCCGTGGCGAAGAGGCGTATCGGGACGTGAGCGTGCCGCTGGTGTTCTTTGATTCGCGTTTGGCCGGCCTGGCGGTGCCATCTGTCGTCACCGACGATTTCCAGGGGAGCCGTGCCGCCGTGGCGCATCTGGTGAGCCTTGGGCACGAGCGGATTGCCCATATCGGGGGAGGGCGGGAGGCAACGAGTGACGAGCGCCAACGGGGGTACGAACTGGCGATGAACGAGGCAGGTCTGGCCATGCCCGAGGGTTTCCGACTACGGCGTCAGTATTCGCGCGAGTGGGGCCATCTGGCCGCCGAGAGGGTCCTCGCCGAATCGCCGGCTCCGACTGCGCTGTTCTGCGGCAGCGACGTGATTGCTGCCGGCGCGCGACGCTACCTGCAGGAGAGCGGCAGGCACTGCCCGGAGGACGTGTCGGTGATCGGCTACAGCGACTCGGAGTTGAGCCGGGATCTGCAGTTGACCACGGTTCGCCAGCCCATGCAGCGATTGGCGGCAACTGCCTGGCGAGTGCTTGCAGCACTGCTGGAGGGGCGTCATACTCCGCAGGAGAATCGGCTGGAGACGTCTCTGGTCGTCCGTCGTAGCACTGCCCCGCCTCCCAGGGCCAGAAGCAAGAAGCCATAGACTATGCAGTACCCATTCCCTCTTCTCGATGCCTGGGCCTCCTACGGTCCCCGTCCGAGCAAGGATCCCGACGAACGCTGGACCATCGATCACTTGCTGGAAGACTTGGCGACAGCCGGCTTTGGCGGCGCTCTTGTCCGCCATGAACAGGCTCTGTGCTACGATTCGATGTTCGCCAATCGGCGACTGTCGGCCGAGCTCGAGCCGCATGCCGGCTTGCTGTTGCCCTGCTGGTCTGCCATGCCGCATCAGTGCGGGGACTTCCCGCCCCCCGCCGCCTTTGTGGCGGAGATGGAGGCGCACGACGTGCGAGCGCTCTGGTTCACTCCTGCCACCCAGGGGTACCCGATCCACGGCGATCTGCTCGCCTCGCTAGCCACGGTGCTGGCCCCGCGAGGCACGCTGCTGCTGTTGCCCATTGCCGAAGTGGGGGGAAACTACCGGGACGCGGTGGAGTTCTGCCATATCTTCGCGGCCAATCCGGTCCTGATCGCGGGTGCGACATGGGGCGACTGGCGGTTGGTGAACGCAATTCTGGACGCTTGCCCCAATGCTCATCTGGAGTTCAGTGCGATGCAGGGGAACCGGGCCGTGGAGTGGTTTGCGGCCCGGCATGGGGTCGAGCGATGCTTGTTGGGCACGGGCTTGCCCCGGCGCGCCGCTGGTGCAGCGCGGGGGTTTGTGGACTGGTCGCTGATGGGCCAAGAGGACGTGGCTGCCTATGGCAGCGGCAACCTGGCGCGTCTGTTGGGCGTTCCCGCGCCCGCGGCGGCGCCGGAACCCGCCGATGAGATCATGGGGATGGCCTGGGCTGGCGAGCCGCTGTCCGTGCCGGTGTTGGATGCCCACTGCCATGTTCTCCATGGGGGGCTCGAGGGAGGCGGCTGCCGGTATGTGATGCCTGCGGGCGATTGGGATCGCATGCAGGAACTGACCCAGCGCATGGGGGTGGATCTCACCGCCATGATGAGTTGGAATGGCACGGTCTCCAATGATGTAGTCTCGGGGAATGAGTTGCTGGTGGACCTAGCCTCGCGCGGCGAAGACAACGCCACCTTCCTGGCCTCTTGCGATCCCACCCATCAGTCTGCAGAAGAAATTGCCGCAATGTGCGAGCGTCTCTATGCGGGACTGGGGTTCCGGGGGATGAAGCCCTATGTCCGCACGGGCGTTTCCTATGCGGCTCCGGGATACGAGCCCTTTTGGCAGTGCGCGGCGCGCCACCACCTCTACGGTCTGTTGCACGTGGGCGCCCCCGCTGGCGGTATGCGAGCGGTGGGTGAACTGGCCGAGCGTTACCCCACGGTTACCTTCCTGGTCGCTCACTCGGGGATGTCTTGGCCCTTTGCCCGCCAAGTGGCGGCCATGGCCGGAGTCTACCCCAACGTCGGGGCGGAACTCACCTACACCGCAGCAGCCAACGGCGTGGTCGAGTGGCTCTGCGAGCAGCTGGGTAGCCAGCGGGTGTTCTTCGGGACGGACGCGCCCATGCGCGATCCGCGGCCCCAGCTGGCGTGGTGCGTGAACACCCGCCTTGGCCTCGAAGCGAAGCGCGATATTCTGGGGCGCAGCTTCGCTCGGGTTCTGGCCCGGGCCGAACTGCCCGGACACCAACTGCCGCCCGCCGCTGCACGAGCTCTGGCAGGGATCGAAGACTGACTCAGCGATGGAGATTCGACACTTGACGACTACGACTACCGACCGTCCCATTGCCCTTGGCTTCATTGGCGTCGCCAACATGGGCACCACGAACCTGAAGGAGTTCCTCAAAGAGGAGGATGCCCGCGTGGTTGCGCTCTGCGACGTGGACGCGGGGCATCTGGCCAAGGCGAAGGCGCTGGTGGACGAGCACAATGGCGACGACACGTGCCTGACTTTCCACGACTTTCGGGACCTGAACGCATGTCCTGACGTGGATGCGGTGGTGGTCACGACTCCGGACCACTGGCATGCGTTGCAGGCGATCGATGCCATGGAGAACGGCAAGGACGTCTACTGCGAGAAGCCCCTGACGCTGAGCATTGCCGAGGGCCGCGCGATCTGCAATGCCGTGGAGCGCACCGGGCGCATCCTGCAGACCGGCACCCAGCAACGTTCGTCGGCGGAGTTCCGGCGCGCCTGCGAGCTGGTTCGCAACGGTGCGCTGGGCGAGCTGCAGACCATCGAGACCGAGATCCCCCCGAACAACAAGGAATGCGAGCCCACGTGGGAGCCCATGCCCGTGCCCGAGGGGTTCGACTACGACTTCTGGCTCGGCCCGGCGCCCGCTGCCGAGTACCACGAACAGCGTTGCCACTACCAGTTCCGGTTTGTCCGCGACTACTCGGGGGGGCAGGTGACCAACTTTGGCGCGCATCACGTGGATATCGCACAGTGGGCACTGGGTATGGATGAATCCGGCCCGGTGGCAGCCCGAGGGCAGGGCGAGTTCCCCGAGAGCGGGCTGTTCTCAACCGCGACCAAGGTGGATTTCACGCTCACCTACGCGAATGGCGTCGAGGTGCGTTGCATCACCGGTGGCAGCAAGGTCACCTTTATCGGCAGCGCAGGGCGGTTGATGGTGGGTCGGGGGAAACTGGAGGCCGACCCCGCCTCAATCCTCGATTTCGAGATCCCCGAAGATGGCGTGCACCTCTACGAGAGCGCCAACCACTACGCCAACTTCCTGGAGTGCATCCGCACGCGCCAGCAACCGGTCAGCCCCGCCGAAGTGGGGCATCGGTCCGCAACCTGCTGCCACTTGGCGAACATCGCCATGTTGCTCGGCCGGGAGCTGAAGTGGGATCCGGCCAGCGAACGCTTCCCCGACGACGCGGAAGCCGACGCCATGCGGTTGCGCCCCTACCGGGCACCATGGATGCTGAAGGTGTAGGCCGGGCGGCTCTACTTCTTCTCGGCAGCGAGCCGTTCGCAGCAGGTTTTGGAGCCGCTGGAATGGTGGGCCTCACGGCAGGCTTCGCAGTCGCCGTGACGGGGGCAGTCGTTGGTGCAGGGGCAGTCGGGGTTCAGTTTCTTCTGGCTCATGGGAGTCTCCTGGCTGAGTTACAGGGGGGAAAGCCCTACTATAGGACCTTCTTGTGCCGTTGCATTCGCCCTGGCCAAGGTTACAGTCGCTGCACGTTCCCCACCTCCCCTTGAACGCATCCCGGATTCGACTATGCCGATCATCGACGAACTTCTTCAGGGCATGCTCGCGGAGAATGGCTCCGACATGCACATGATGGTGGACGAGCCGCCTCGCATTCGCGTGCACGGTGACTTGGCCCCGCTGGACATGCCGCCGCTGGTTGATCTTGAGGTGGAGATGCTGCTCAAGGAGATCTGTCCGCCGGGCCGTTGGGAGCCATACCTCGAGAGCGGGGATCTGGATTTCGCCTACGAGATCCCGGGCGTCGCTCGCTTCCGCTGCAACTACCTGAGCGACTACCGCGGGGTGGCGGCCGTGTTCCGAGTCATCCCGTCGCGCATCGCCACCCTCGAGAAGCTGAAGATGCCGGACGTGCTGCGCGAGGTCTGCAACTACCGCGATGGTCTGGTCTTGGTCACAGGCCCGACGGGTAGCGGCAAATCCACCACTATGGCTGCGATGATCGACTACATCAACCGCCGGCATCGGCGCAAGATCATCACCGTGGAGGACCCGATTGAGTTCGTGCATGAGAACCGGAAGTCCGTGATTCTGCATCGTGAAGTGGGCCAGCATGCCCCGGACTTCGCCGCCGCTCTTCGGGGGGCCATGCGGGCCAACCCCGACATCTTGCTGCTTGGCGAAATGCGTGATCTGGAGACCATTCGGTTGGCGCTGCAATGTGCCACCATGGGCATTCTCGTTTTCGGGACCCTGCACACGAACAACGCCCCCAAGACGGTGGATAGGATCATTGACGCCTTCCCGGGAGATGAGCAGCCCCAGATCCGCATGATGCTAGCCGAATGCCTGGGAGGGGTTATTTCGCAGCTTCTCTGTCGCCGCGCCGACGGCAGCGGGCGGATCGCCCTGCATGAGATTCTCTTGCGCACGGAAGCGATGCCCAACACAATCCGTGAGGGGCAGATCTCCAGCCTTCGCACGATCATCGAAGGGGGCGGCGAGAGGGGGATGGTAACCATGGACGACTCGATATACCACGCTTTGGCGGAGGATCTGATCTCCCCCAAGAGCGCGTACCGGATGGCAGCAGAGAAGGAGCGCTTCGTTCCCTTTCTCACCGAGGAGGAAGAGGAGGAGGACGAAGACGAGGAGCAGCAGGCACCAGCACAGCCGGGCGTGGCTCGGGATTGAGCCCTGCGGAGGGTGCTCGACGTCTGTGCGCGTGGGGTCGTGGCATGATCCAGAAGCAAACCAGGGGACCGAATGGAAGCTGGCATCGAGCGCGTTGAAGAAGCGATGGCACGGGTCCGGGAGCTACTTGCCGACGGCACCTATCCGTGTGCCGTGGTCGGGGTCTCTCAGGACGGCAACACGAAGGTGTGCTGTCTGGACGCCACCGGGAACGAAGACCAGTCCCTGTGCAACCGGCCGTTCCTGTTGGCCTCGATCACGAAGCCAATCGTCAGCGCGGCGGTCGCGGTGCTGGTGGCGGAAGGGAAGCTGGCCTACGACACCCGTCTGGCCGAGTTCTTCCCGGCGATGCGAGGCACGGCCAGCGAGGGGGTGGAAGTGGGCGATATCTTCACTCACACCACCGGCTTCTGCACCGGTGTGGAGATCATCGACCCCAAGCAGTTCACGCCGGAGACTTACTACCGGAGTGTGCTCGAACGGGGACCATCCTACGCGCACCGCGAGGCCATGGCCTACAGCACGATGACCTACCACTTCGTCAACGCCTTCGTCCCCATGCTCACCGGGGTTTCCCTGCCCGATTTCCTGGCGCAACGCGTGTTTGGGCCGCTGGGAATGACGGGCACGAGTTTCTATCCTCCCGCCGACACTCGGATGCCGGTGCGGAATCTCGATGTGTCATTCCCAGGGCGCAGTGTCGAGGAGTACTGCCGGTCGGAGCTGTCCGGCGCGGGACTCTGGTCCACGGTGGATGATCTCCTGGCCTTCGGTCGGGCCCATCTGACTCCCGGCGAGTTGCTGAGCGAGGAGACGATCACGGCAACCACGACCGTGCGGCACGCGGTGCCCATGCTGAACCAAGTGGTGAAGAGCGCCCGGACCTTTGGCTGGAACAAGCAACCGCGTTTCCCCGGCCAGCCCGAGGCAGCGTTCGGGCACGGCGGGGCCACGGGCACGTTGCTTTCGGTGGATCCCAGCTCGGACCTCGTCTTTGTGCTGCTGACCAACCACTGGGCTTGTCCCAGCGACCTTGCGGCATCGGCTTTGGCTCGTCTCTATACGTGAGGATGATGCGATGAAACCTCTAATCCGCAAACTTGGTACCATCGACTGCGATCTGGTCGAGACCACCCCCGTCGTCTTCAAGAGGCGGCTCTACCGCTTCGAATACGTGCGCAAAGGGTATGCCGGCAACCCGACCGGCGACTCGTATTTCCGGTTCGTGGACTGGGAGACCGGGGAGGCCAGTGCCCCGTTCGCGGCGGGGTATCACCTCGGCAACGTCTTCGTGGAGAACGACGTCCTCACTGTGACCGGCACCGATATCTGGGATGGGGAGAAGGTCGATCTGTTCACCTCCACCGACATGTGCAACTGGGAGTGCCGGAATGCCTTGGACCTGCCTGGGTACGGCATCTTCAACACCTCCCTCTGCAAGGCCGACGGCCGGTACATCCTGATGTTCGAGGTGGGGCGCCCCGAGGAAGTTGCGGGCGTGCGCTTCACGGCGCGGTTCGCCGAGTCGCCGGACCTGATCCACTGGGAACTGACCGATCCCGCCTGCACCTACAGCGTGGAGCGCTACACCGCACCCCACGCTTTGCGCTACCTCGACGGCTGGTTCTACAATTTCTACCTGGAAGCCCACGCCAACCCGCGCTTCTACGACCAGCGGCTGGTCCGCTCGCGTGACCTGGTCACCTGGGAAAGCAGCCCCTATGATCCCGTGCTTCTGCATGGCGAGGAGGACCGGTCGGTCGTGAGTCCGGCGCTGACCGAGGCGGAACGCACGCGCATCGCCGCCGCCGAGGACTGCAACAACTCCGACATCGACTTCTGCGAGTTCGAAGGCCGCACGGTCA
This sequence comes from Victivallales bacterium, assembly GCA_018648945.1. Next base: position 1,183 of record JABGQJ010000316.1, on the reverse strand, counting down.
TCGTCTACTCGTGGGGGAATCAGCACGGCAACGAGTTCCTGGCCCATGCTGTCTACGACGGCAGCGAGGCCGATTTCCTCCGGGGCTGGTTCCCCGAGGGAAAGGCGGAAGGAATGGTGGAATGATGGAATACTGGAATGGTGGTAAAGAGATGAAGAAACGCTCTAAAGGCAGGTGGCTGGGATTGCTTTCGGTTGCGTCTCTCCTCCAGGCGGCGGGACCACAGGAGGACACGGTGCTTCCGTTCCCCAATGCAGGGTTTGAGGAACAGGCCAAGGGCTGGTCTCTCTGCCCCATGAGCACCATCGTGAAGGGCAAAGCCGCCACCGGCGACTTTTCCCTGCGCACCGTAGACACGGACGATGGCAAGGGCGGCTCCAACGCCCGTGGCCCCAAGATCTCGATCGACTACACCGGGCGCTTCGAGGTCTCCGGTATGGTCCTTCCCATCTCCGGCAGCGGACTCGGGATCTACGTCGGGGCCTACACGGCCAAGGGCAAGCTGCTCACCGGCCAGTCCCATGTGATGGCAGCTCCCAACGGGCCGAAGGAGCAGTGGGTGCCCTTCCGTGGCACGGCCACCGCCCCCAAGGGCACCGCCTACCTGCAACTGTGGGTTCACAGCTATTCCATGGCAAAGGTGGATGCGTATCTCGACGATCTGGAGATCAAGTTCAAAAGGGATCTATCGATGAAATGGGCCAAGGATCTTGGTACGATCAAGCAGCGGTTGGTGGAGCGAAATCTGGGAGGCACGGACCCCGTCGACGTCGGCAGTATCGTCAAGGACCAGGAGCCCGACGGCAGTTGGGCTGACGTGAAGTACGACGACAGGGAACGCACCTACTGGAAGGCGCACACCCACTGTAGTCGGCTCCTCACCTTGGCCAGAGCTTACCGGCGCGGTGCCACCGATCCGAAGCTGGACAAGCAGACCTTGGGCCAGGCCGTCGGCAAGGGGGTCGATTACTGGGCCAAGAGGAAGCCCCGGAATCCGAACTGGTGGCATAACGTGATCGGCGTTCCCCGGATCATGTACCGCGCCCTCCTCCTGGCCGAGCCAGGCCTGACTCCCGAGCAAGTTGCCAGGGGCTGCAAGATCGTTGCCGAGGCCAAACTCGGCATGACCGGGCAGAACCTGGTATGGGTGGCGGAGTGCAACATCGCCCGTGGGTGCTTGGAG
>JABGQJ010000315.1:3083-8430 GCA_018648945.1 Victivallales bacterium | reverse complement strand
GACTTCTGCGTGTACGCGAAGGAAGCGGACGTGGACGACAACTGCATCGTCCTGATCGACTATGACAATGGCGCGCGCCTGACCTACATCGAGAACCACTTCACCCCGGAATACTCGCGGGAGTTCACCTTCATCGGCGACAAGGGAAAGATGGTGGCGTTCTACAACAACGAGCAGGAGTTCGTCATCACGGTCACGTATCGACATCGCGCCGACCAGGACGTCTATCACCCGCCCAAGGCGGCTGGCGGCCACGGCGGCGGGGACCCCATGATCATCCGTGAGTTCCTGGATCTGGTGGAGCGAGGCGAGCCGGTTGCCAGTGGCATCGAGGGCGCTCGCGACAGCGCGGCCATCGCGATTGCCGCACTCGAATCCAAGAAGAAGAACCTGCCCGTCACGATTCCACCCGTGGCACCGGTCGAAATGTGATGCGCTGAGGGGAGAGGCGCTACTCGGAGGCCCCAAAGCTGTGAGACGTCGTGATTTCCTAGCTGTGAGTGCGGTCGGTCTGGCTGCTGCCCCATGTCTCCGTGCGGCGCGGGACCAGCGCCCGAATCTGCTCTTCATCATGACTGACCAGCAGCGCCACGATGCACTCAGCATCGCGGGCAATTCCGTGCTGAAGACGCCGAATATGGACCGGCTGGCCCGTGATGGGGCATGGTTCCGCAAGGCCTATACACAGTGCGCGGTGTGCGCGCCCGCCCGAGCCACCATTCTGACCGGTCGCACGGTGGCGAACCATCGTGTGGGCACGAACGCGTTGTCCCGGGTCAGGCGCGACTCGGGCGTGTGCCCCATGAAGACCTTCGACGAGCTGCTCGCCGACCGTGGCTACCACTGTGAATACCACGGCAAATGGCACATGCCCATCCACCGCACCGACTGTTACAGGGAGTTCGGTGTGGACCGCAAGCCGGATGGCCGGTACCGGCTGCACCACTTCAGGACCTTCGGCGCCGAGCTCGATCAGCATGTGCCTCGGCGCGAACTCCGCCCGGGCGAGCAGCTGTCCGAGTACGGTCGCCCCTACACCGTCGATCCGCTGGATCGCTGGTATGGCCTGCCGCCGGGCCAGGGGGCCGGCAAGAAGAGACGCCCGCAACCGGACTACCATGGCCGCCTGGAGATTCCGGCGGAGCATTCCATGACCGCCTATCAGGCCCGTTGCACGATCGCCGCCCTGCGACGGGCCGCGAAGGGCGACGCACCGTTCAGCATCACGGCGTCCTTCAACTTCCCCCACTCGCCCATCCTGCCGACTGCCCCGTACTACGGCATGTACCCCGTCGAGACCATCAAGCCGCCAGCCAGCATCGCCGATCCCATGACCAACTCGCCGTACCGTGGGGCGAATGGCCGCGCGGGAATGCCGGAATACGGCGATCCGGACAAGATCCGCTACATGATCTCCAACTACTACGGACTCGTCCGCGAGATCGACGACTGGGTCGGGCGCATCCTCAAGACGCTGGACGACCTCGGCCTCGCCGAGAACACCCTCGTCATCTTCACCAGCGATCACGGCGAGATGCTTGGTGCCCACGGCATGCGCGAGAAGAACGTCTTCTACGAGGAATCTGCCCGCATTCCGCTAGTGCTCCGGTTTCCTGGGCGCATCCAACCCGGCACATCCGTGGCGCAGCCAGTCTCGAACCTGGATCTGTTCGCCACCGTTCTGGATTACCTCGGGATCAAGCCCGTGCCGTCCGACGGCCAGAGCCTGCGGGATCTGGTCGAGGGCAAGCCCGCCCGCCCCAGCTACATCGTCACCGAGTGGAACTACCGAGGCCCTGGGCAACCCAACTACATGGTGACCGACGGCAACTGGAAGTACACCACCTCCTTCACCCCGGACTCCCGCGCCCTTAACACCCTCTTCGACCTGCGCAACGACCCCCACGAGATGAACAACCTGCTTGGGCGCAACCCGGAGCCCGAGAAGTACGCACCCCAGGCCGAACGCATGAAGGGCCTCCTGGTCGCCTGGCTCCAGCGCCACGGCCACGCAAAGCACGTCGAGGGAGTCAAGGCACGCCCCGTCCTCGACCCGCGCATCCTGCCGCCCGGACTGACCGACATCCGCGTCGTCTGCGGCGAGACGGTCGACGAGCACGGCCTCGTCTTCGAGCGGGAAAGCGCCGTCACCCGCAACGTCCCCGTCGAAGTCGGGGGCAAGCACGCCTGGCGAACCGTCCGCCGCAAGCCCGGGAACCGCTTCCGCTACGTCTACTTCACCGTCGCCTATCTCGACTTCGAGAGCAACGCCAAGCCAGCCTGTCGCATCACCCTCGACTACTTCGACGAAGGAGATGCGGAAGTCACCATCGTCTACGACTCAACCGACCCAAAGGTCAAAGTCGTCCCCCGGACCCCCGGTGCCTGGAAGCGCGGCATCCGCTTCAGGCTCACCAACACGCGCACCTGGAAGCAGGCCACCTTCGACATCAACGATGCGCGCTTCGCTCACCGCCAGAACGGCCGCGACATCCGCGTCCAAGTCCAAGGCGACAAAGAACTGATCTTTGGTGGTCTGACCATCCAGGCGCTGGAGCAGGAGTAGGCCTCCGACTCCTTCCCTGCGGTCTCGCGACCAGTGTGTTACCCGCCCTCGTCGTTGCCGCGGCCCTCACACCACCTGCCATGGGGCACGGAGTGCGCGGGTGAGCATCCGCCTGGCCTGATCGTCGCCAACGATGCTCTCGGCCTTGGGGTCCCACTTGATCCGGCGTCCGGTCCGGATCGCGATATCGCTTAGATGGCTGATTGCGTCGGAGTAGACGGCCACATCGACCGGACTGACAGTCGGTCGATGCGCGAGGACGCAGTCGACGAAGTTCTGGTAGTGCCCCCGACTCTTGTAGAGATGCACCTCATCCGGACCAAGCACCTCCTGTCGCAGGGACGCTGGCTCGGTCCGCAGAAAGCCGCGGCTGACCGCCACCTTGCCCTTGTCGCCGATGAAGATCGTGAGATTCTCGCCAGGCCCTTTGAACAGGAAATCCACGCCGTTTGCGTACTTGCCGCGAACGCTCCAGGATGTGGCCGTATCGAACAGCCCCTCGGTCGGGAACACTCCCTTCCCCTCGTACTCGACGGGCACGGCATCCCACGTGTCGCCCATTCCCCAGACCGCGACATCCAGGGGATGTGCTCCCCAGCCAGCAATGAAGCCGAGGGCATAGTCGGAGACAAACCAAGCGCCCAGGTTGGTGCACCGGTCCTTGGTATAGGGCGCTTCGGGTGCCGGGCCAAGCCACAGGTCATAGTCGAACCCCTCGGGAACGGGGATCGAGGCCGTCGATCCGCCCTTGCCGCTGGCGGGGCTGTGGACTTCGACCGAGTGAAGCTTGCCAATGCGCCCATTGCGGACCAGTTCGCACGCATAGCGGATGTGATTCTGGGAACGTTGTTGCGCGCCGTACTGGAAGATGGCGCCGTACCGGTGACAGGCATCGCGCAGCGCGAGATTCTGCTCCATGCTGATCCCCAGCGGCTTCTCCACGTACACGTCCTTGCCGCTGCGCACGGCCATGTAGGCCGCCAACACGTGCCAGTGGTCGGGGGTGGCGATGACCACGGCATCGATATCATCCCTGGCCAACACCTCACGCAGGTCGTTGTATGCCTTGCAGAACTCACCGCCATACTGCTGGTTGATGCGTTTCGTATGGCTCTCGCGCCGTTGCTTGAACGGATCGCACACGGCCACCACACGGCAGTTCGTCAGGTGCGTGAACGTGCGGCATAGCCCCCCGCCCTGCCCACCAACCCCGATGTGCGCAATCGCCGCCTTCTTGCTCGGGGCTTCCGCGCCAAGCACGCGCGAAGGGATGATGCTCGGCCCGGCCAAGGCCGCCCCGGCGGCCGCCGCCTGCTTCAGGAAACCCCGTCTGGATTGCTGAATGGCACTCATGCGTTCCACCAACCATCAAGTCGTTCAGCCGAAAGTCGCACGCTCTCCGGACCGGCGACCTCGAGGGTCGTCGCCCCATCGAAGCCACTTGCCCGCAGTTCCCGGACGATGCCCGGGAGATCGATCACGCCGTCGCCCAGAGGAATGATGGCCATACCGCAACCGTACACTGTCCCCCGCTTCTCTTCCCACTCGGCCGCCATGTCCTTCCAGTGTACATGCTTGATACGGCTGCCGAAGACCTTCACGTACTCGATGGGATCGGCCCCGCCCAACCAGCTGTTTCCTGTGTCCAGACAAAGGCCGATCGTGTCCTCATGTCCGAGCGAGTCCAGCAGATCGCCCATCCTCTCGACCGAATCGGTTACCACGCCATGGGTCTCCAGCAGTAGCTGGATGCCGAGTTCCTCGGCCCACTCGATGGGTGACTGTAGCTTCTCGCGAATGGAGAACATCTGTTCGGCCTCGGTCAGGCGGTGTCCGAACTCAGTCTTCGGGTCGCCTTCGGTCGTGATCACCTCCTTGAGCCCCAGCAGATGGGCCAGACGGATGGCCTTGATGATCTGAGCCGTCCCGTAGACCTCCGGACTGGTCGGATCGAGCAGGTTGGCATGGGCGCACACCGTGCTTAGCGTGACGCCGTGCCGTGCAGCCATCTCGCGGATCCTGCCGGGATGCCCGTCCAGACTGATCGACCCCGCGAAGCCAAACTCAACCCCCAGCGATCCGCCGTCGTGGCTGTCCGTCACATCCGCATACTCGATGCCCATCTCGGCAATCGCCTCGAACTGGCGTTCCATGGGCGCGAACGGCTCGACAAGTGCAAAGCATCCAATCTTCATGGCTAGCTCCTATTCTGCTGCGAACTGTTTCCACTCGTCCTTCAGCCACCCCGTGCCAAGCGACGGTCCATGCACAACCACACGGTACCGGAGCGTCATCTTCTGCCCGGCGCCCAAGGTCAGCGACTCGCGGAACAGCAACGCGGGGCTGAAGTAGGGCATCCCCGCCGCCACATACCACGGCGCTGGATGCCGCGGGTTCCTGGGATGGTCCAGAATCGTGATTCCCCCATCCTTGCCAGTGTAGTCCACCCACCGCGCCGCCTTGCCGTGGGTGCCCTCCTGCCCTTTGCCCCCCTCGCTGTTCACGAATGCGCCCGCGACGACGTTGTGCCCCAGACGGGCCGAGAAACCGGCGTAGCCACCATGACTCGCCCCCTTGGGTTCGTGCGGCAACGGCGTGCGGTCCAGTTCCACCTCGGTGTCACCTGCCGTGAACGTGGCTGTCCAGTCGATCCGGTAGGAGCCATCCGCAGCAGCGGCGGAGAACGTGATCCGCCTCCGCTCGCTCAACAGCACCGGCCCATCCGGCTTGTGATACTCAAGTACCTGCTCGCATACGGCGGAGCCATCCTCCCCAGCCTGC
>JABGQJ010000315.1:0-3073 GCA_018648945.1 Victivallales bacterium | reverse complement strand
GGCGCTCAGGCCGGTCTTGCGGTCCTCCTCCCAGTAATTCACATGGTTGATGTACTTCCAGGAGAACCACAGCGCCCGATGCCAGACATGGTCCGCCGGGCGCAAGTCGGTGAGTACACCTCCATTGGGCAGGCGAAGCGGATGCACGTAGGGCTTGCCCTCCTTCGGATCGGCGTTGAGACGCCACAGCGTCCGGCCATCCCGGGCATAGGCCAGGGACTTGCCGGTCTCGTACAGGCCGTCGGCCACCCCTTCCGGTTTGGGCGTAGGAGCGCCTTCGGGTTTGTCTGTCATGCCGTAGATCTCCAGTTCGCGGACCGCAGGGCTCTGGGGGTAGTATCCCGTGATGGACAGCTCGACCGCCCGGCAAAGCGTCGGCGGGATGCGCACCTCCAAGTCTCGCCCCTTGTACTGCGCGTCCTTCACGCTCTTGACCACCTTGCCGTCGCAGAGGATATCGAAGTCTCTCGGCGAGAACTGGTGGTGCACCCAGGCCACGATCTTGATGCGGTTCACCTTGGCCTTCTCCAGCATCTCCACGCGCAGGCGGTACAGCTTCTTGTCGTTCTCCTCGTCCCAGTAGGTGGCGGGATTGCCGTCGATGGCGGCCTGGTCGCCATGAGCGGCACCATCCTTGTTGAGGCCGTCGGGGCTCGTTGCCTTTCCCCCGATCGCCAGATTTCCCGAGGAACCAGTCATCCCTAGCAGACTCGTGGCCCGCGCCGCGACGGTCGGGTCGGAGCAACGGGCAATCACCCGCTCCAACGCAGCATTCGCCAACGCAGGGGTCCGTACACCGATGGACTCCGCCACATCGACCGTCGCCAGAGCTGCCTGGTCGACCACCTCGGGGTCCCCAAGATGGGCAGATGCCACCTCGAGCGCCCGCCGCGCTCGCACCGTGCGCACGGCACCCAACAGCGTCCGCTTCTCTTCGGCTCTCGGGGCAACGGCGATGGCGTGTCCCAGGATACCCGCCATCTCCCTCTGCGAACGTCTTCCGGCCTTCCCTGCAAGGGTCGCAATGCCACGGCAGGCAAGCACGCGCACCCGCAGATCCTCACTGTCGGTGGCAGCCGCCAGTAGCGCATCGAGAGGACTGGCATCGTCCCAACCGGAAAGCGCCCGCACCGCCGCCAATCGGCTATCGGCATCATCGTCTTTCACCGCAGCGACCAGCGCCGCTCGCGTTTCCTCTCCCCCCACTTTGCCGAGGACGCTCAGCAGGGACACCCGCTGTTTGCCCGTTGCCTTCGCGGTCGCTTCGAGCAGTGGCTCAGCCGTGCCCTCGCGACGGCAGATGGCGACCAGCGCGTCCTCCGCCCGCGAACGGTCAGAACCACTCGCCCCTGGCAACATGGGGATCAGCTCCCGGCATACTGCTTTGTCTCCGACCTCCCCTAGCGCCTTCAGCGCCTCGGTCCGCACGGTCGCCTTGTCGCTCTTGGCGAAACCGACCAGCACGGGAGCCATCTCTCGCGCGCGCCGGGCTGCCAGGGACTGGACCAGATCGCACACAACCGCCTCGGGCACGGTCTCTGCCGTTCTGGCAATCGCTTGGTTGACCCCTTCGCCCCGCAACCGAGCCAAGGCCTCCACCACCGCCCGCTTGCCATCCGCATCGGCCTTGCCACTAAGCTCCGCCAGGGCCGGGACAGTCTCGGCATTCCCGAGTTTCCCCAAGGCGACGATTGCGGCCCGTCTCACCCCCGGCGTACCTGATGCGCCCACCTCACGAATCGCAGGGACGGCAGTCGGTGTCGCCTGGTCCGCAAACAGCGCAATGACCTGCTCCTGCAGAGTCGGCGACAGCGTCGGCAGACGCGCCGCAACCGCTTGGGAGAGGTCCGCCGCAGGGCGCTGGCGAAGCACCTGCACCGCCGCCCGCTGGAGGTCCAGATCGGCACCACCCAACGCAGCCAGTACGGCATCGTTTCCCCCGGCACCCAGCGCCGCCACATGCAACGGGAACGCGGCCATCCGGATATGTCTGGCCTGGTCAGGTCTCACCAACTCCGCCAACACCGGCTTGGCGACCCCAACCTCACCTTTCCGACCTAATCCCTCTGCACAGACCAACAGGGCAGCACTCCGCCGAACACGGAGCGCGTCGGGAACCGATGGCACGGCCAACAGCGCAGCCAGCGCATCCAGCCCACCAATCGCGCCAAGAGCATCAAGGGCCGCACCGGCTGTCTGCGGGTCGGCGTCTGTCACTAGCTTCGCCAAAATGGGAATGCTCTTGGCGTCACGCCGCCGGCCAAGGGAGTTGATGAAGCCGACCCGCGCCGTCCCGGATGTCCGGGCAAGCGTCACGCGCAACGCCTCGGCGGCCCCGTCACCGGGAATCCGCTCCAACGCGGCTCTCGCATGCACCCCCAACTTCGCGTCTACGAGCAACGGGGCCAGGGCCGGAACGCTCTGGGCCGTCCCGATGATCGATAGCTGGTTGCACACAAACGCCTGGCACTCTGCCGAGGCCCCGGTTCCCAGCAGAGCGGCAAGCTTCGCTTCCAGCCTCGCCCGCAGCGCGTCGTTGCCCACGGCGGCATGAACTAGGCGCTCCACATCAACCAAACGCGCACGGCTATCCCCGAAGGAATGCGCCGAGATGGCAACCAACATGCGGTCGATATCCGCATCGCCGGGGACGGTCGATGCCGTGATCGTCACCTTCCCTGTCGCCGCCCATTCAGTCCCGCGCAACAGCAGAGCCCGGAACCCCAGCGGCCGCATTGCGCTGGAGTCATGTCCAAGCGTCAGATTGAAGCATCGTCCCTTGCCGAACTCCGTGACTCGTACAAGCCCCTCGTCCTGCCCCGTCCCGTTCTTCTCCTTGGCGGAAAACGCCACAGCCAGCGCCTTCGGTTTGCCCGCAACAACCATACGGTGCCAGAGCTCGTCGGTCGTGCGGAAAGGCGTCAGCCCCTTGGTGATCGGGTGGTCGTTATCCAGGCGGTCGGTGTAGGACCACCGGATCTGCATCACCGTTGCGGAGACAGGAGCGGGCTCCACAGGGATGGCCGCAAGGGGTTCCAGTCCGAGGGACGCGAAGCACTGCTGTATGGTGAAC
>JABGQJ010000314.1 GCA_018648945.1 Victivallales bacterium | reverse complement strand
ACAGGCCTTGCCTGCAAGACTTGGCCGTGGTGGATGTCCATGCCGGCGGGCAGAGCCGCTTCCGTTTCCCCCTGGTTCTCCCCAAGCCCCTGACCGAGCTTGCTCCTGGTGAACGCGTGCGGTTGCGCAATCTGCCGCTGGCGGTCCCTCTGTTCGCCCGTGGTGGCCGGGCTTCCCTCACGCTTCGCCTGGGTGGCTCTCACCTGGAGCGGGACGGGAAGCGGGTGGACGAGGAGTTGGTCCCGGTCGAGATCATCGCCCGCCAGCCAGGCAAAGTCACGGCGGGTGTGCGCCCCCACCACGGCGTTCCCACGCTGTTCATCAATGGCAAGCCCCATTCCGGACTGGCCTACACCGCCTATGGTCCCACGCCCGAGGTCTTCCGCGACTTCACGGCTGCGGGCGTGGACCTATTCAGCATCTGCGGCACGCCGACCCAGGGGGGCTATGGCCTGTCCACGACGACGTGGACGGCTCCGGACACCTACGATTACAGCCAGCTCGACACACGTATCCAGATGATCCTGGCCGAGAATCCCGACGCCTTTATCTTCCCCCGGCTCTACCTGCACGCGCCCAAGTGGTGGACCGCTGAGCATCCCGATGACGTGGTGCAGTTCGACCCCGGCGACGGCGTTCCCAAGCCCTTCATCCATTCCCAAGGCCTGCCCGCCCCCAGTTGGGCCAGCGAGGCGTGGCGAACCGTCACCATCGAGGGGCTGCGACGCCTGATCAAGCACGTGGAGGCCTCCCCCTACGCCGACCGCGTGATCGGCTACCATCTGGCCTCGGGCACCACGGAGGAATGGATGATGTGGGGGGCCAACGAAGGGCAGTGGGTGGATTACTCCCCCGTGAACCTCTCCCGTTTCCGGACCTGGCTGCGGGCGCGCTACCAAACCGAACAGAAGCTCCAGGCCGCATGGGGCACGCCCGGAATCACCTTCGCCACGGCGCGGATTCCCACCCGCAAGGAGCGCGAAGCCGCAGCGGGCAGTCTCCGTAATGCCGAAACCAACCGGCAGGTGATCGACTTCTACCTCTACAACTCCTTCCTGGTGGCCGATACCATCAATCTCTTCGCCCGCGCAACCAAGGAGATGGCAGGGCGGGACAAGACAGTGGGAGTCTTCTACGGCTATCTTCTCCAGCTCTGCGGGGAGCAACGCCAGCAGAATGCGGGACACCTGGCACTCGGGCAGGTGCTGCGTTCGCCGGACATTGACTTCGTCTGCAGCCCCACCAGCTACGCGTTCCGTCAACTCGGCGGCGAAGGGACCAGCCACTTCATGTCCCTGCACGAGAGCATCAAGCTCCACGGCAAGGTCTGGTTCAACGAAAACGACATCCGCACCTCCCTCGCCCCCGGCAAGATCGGCGGCTGGGGCAAGCCCGAGACCATCGCAGGCGACATTCTCCAACAGGAGAAGGAGCTCGCCAATGCCATGGCCAACGGCGCGGCGCAGTGGTGGTTCGATGTGGGACGCAACCGCTATGACAACCCCGAACTCATGGACCGCATCGGCGGGTTCCTGGTCAATGGCCCCGATGTGCTTGCCGCCGACCGCTCGCCGGTCGATCAGATCGCGCTGGTGGTGGACGAGAAGAGCCTGTGCCATATGCGGGTGGGCGACCGCCTTGGCCGACACCTCCTGGTGGGCCATCTGCCCCAGCTCCAACGCTGTGGTGCGCCGGTGGGGCACTACCTCGCCAGTGACCTCTCCGCACTCGCGCATCAACGGCTGCTTCTGTTCCCCACCTCCTTTGCGCCCGAAGCCAGACAACGGGCCGACCTGGAGAAGCTGAAGGGCGAAGGGCGCGTGCTCGTCTTCCTTTACGCCCCCGGCGTCTATCAGGGCAACACCCTCGATCCCGGAGCCGCCGAGGCCTTCTGCGGCATTCGCCTCAAGCAGCTGCCCGGCAAGCACAAGCTGCGCGTGAAGCTGGCCTCCGGTGAGACCTATGGTTCGCCGGAAGAGGTGTCCCCCGTATTCGTCGCCGACGACCCCATGGCCGACGTGCTGGGCGCGCTGCCCGATGGCTCGCCCGGACTCGTCGTCAAGCGCTTCCCCACCTGGACTGCTGTCTTCTCCGCCGCTCCCCTGCCGCCCGCCGCCCTTCTGCGCCAGTTCGCCGACCAGGCCAAGGTCCACGCCTATACGGCTCCCGGCGATGTGGTTTGGGCCAGCCGCGACCTTCTTGCCGTTGGGGTCGCCAAGGGCGGCCCCCGCCAGATTCGCCTTCCCCGCCGCGTCGGCCGAGTCATCGATCTCTATACCGGCAAGACCATCGCCCGCAACACCGCCGAGTTCACCACCGACTTCCCGGCCCGCGCCACCCGCCTCTTCCTGCTGCGCTGAGCCCATGATCGGGCGGCATTGGGGGGTAGGGGATCTCAGACTGGGGGGAAGCCGGGGACAGGGGCAACACTGCCCCGCCCCGGACGCCTACTTCCGGCCCTTGGCGAGGAGGGGCCAGGAACAGAGCGGGAGCTTGCCCTTGGGGGCAAGGATGCGGGCGTGGCGGGGATCGATGATCGTGGCGGCGGCGGGGAGGGCAAGCTGGATGGTGCCAATCTCGTCCGTCTTGCCGTCGGCACGCCACCAAGCGACGTAAGGGATGCCTTCGGGATCGGTCCAGCGCGCAACGCGAGTTTGGCCGATGGTCTCGGCGGGCGCCGCCTTGCCGGGATTGGCGACGCTCTGCCAGGCCTGGGCGGCGTAGAAGAGGGGCGTCGGATCAAGGTTCCGGTCGAGGAGATCCGGCCACCAGGTGAGCCGGATATCAAGGGTCTGACAGAGTGCGAGAAGGCGCAGGAAGTAGGTTTGGCGCAGGGCTGGAGCCGCCTCTCGCCAGCAATCGGCATCGACCCACAGCTCCAGGCCATTGGCTTGGGCGGTGACCAGGGCGCGGCGTAGCGCAGGCACGATGGACTCGGGCGCATTCTCGGTGGCGACCCAGATGCAGATGCCATCGGCGTTCCCCTTCAGTGCATTGGCGGTGGCAGCGAACTGCTTCTCGGCACCCGCGCCTAACAAGGGGAGGCGAGCAAGGATGACTCGGGTGGCCTTGGGCACGAGCTGGCGGGCCTGGCGGCAAGCGGCGATCCATTCCTGGCGCTCGCTGGTGTAGCGCCAACTGGCAAGGGGCGCGGAGGGATTCATGGGCAGGCCATTGCCAACCAGGACCGCATCGATGGCAGCGGCGTGGAGCACAAGCCGGGGCCAGGCAGCGGCCATGGCCTTGGGATGCCCGGGAACGGGCACGGCCACCTTCACACCACGCGGCAGGCCGATGGTGAGCGCCCGGGAAAGAGCTTCCCACTCCTCGCGCGGACCGGGCGGGGGCCAGACCTGCAGCGAGGTCGCTCCGATCTTCTCGGCCACCCGCCAGTTCTGTCCGTTGACGCCCTCGCGCCCACCCTTGGGCATGGCGAAGGTCTGGGGGATGGTGGCGCGCACGGCCAGGACGCTCTTGCCCACTTCGCTGGCGGGACGTCCCACCAGACGCGGGCCACTGATCGCCGCCAGGGCCTTGGGCGGCTCGGGCATCCGCGAGTAGGTATTCACCCAGCTCTCGTGGAGCTTGCCGTCGCGGACGCGGACGACGAGGAAGCCGAGCTGGTAGGGGTCGTAGATGCGGGCGGCACCAGGCAGATGCGCGGCGATCTTCGGGTAGTTGCGGTTGAAGGTGGTGGAGTTGATCGTCCGCAACCACATGCCGAGATGGGTGTTGGCGAAGCCGAAGTGGGTGTGGCCGGTGTAGACGGCGTCGACGCGGGACTTGGCGAACAGGTCGAGCAGCTGGCTGCGGGCGGGCTCCATGACCGACTCGTAGTTGTTGGGTCCGGGCTCGTCGGGTCGCCGCCAGAACAGGGGGTTGTGGAAGAGGACGATGCGCAATTTGGCGTCTCGAGCCTTGCCCAGTTCGGTCTCCAGCCAGCGCATCTGGGTCTTCTCCAGGTCGCTGCCGCTGTTGCAGATCGCGTTGTTCATCACCAGGAATACACAGCCGCCCTTCTCGAACCGGTAGTAGTCCTCGCCGAAGTGCTTCCGGTACATCGCCCGATAGCGGTCCTTGAAATACATGGAATCGACGGGCAACTTCGCGCGCTTGGCCCAGGTCTCGTCCCAGACGCGCAGGCTGGCTTGGTTGCCCACATCATGGTTCCCCGCCACCAGATGAAGTGGGGGCTGGCACTGCTTCTGAAGCTCCACGGCATAGCGACACTGGTCCTCGAACTCCTCCTTGTTGGGAAAGGTAGTGATGACGTCCCCCAGGTTGACCACGAACTCGGGCCCGAGCCCGTTGATCTGGCGAAATGCCTCCTCCACGCGCCAGTTGTGGCAATACTGCGCCTCGTAGCCCTTGGTGCCGATATGGGTGTCGGTGATGAGTGCGAAGGTCAAGTCGGCAGGGGGTAGATGGGCGACGGTCGGCAGGGGCAGGTGCTGGTTGCGGGTGTCGCCGAACAGCTCCTCGAAGGGCTGGCGAAGCTTGCCGGGGGCGACGCCGGGGTTGAGGCGTTTGCAGTCGGCGGCGAAGTCGGCGGCGATCTCCTGTTCGGTCAGGCACCGGCGGGTAATGCGCACTTCGTCGATCACACCGGTGAAGGCATTGGCCTGCCTGCCCAGTTCCAGATTGCGTTCGGAGGGAGCGATGGCCCCAGTGCGAGGGAGGGTGCCGGAGAGCTGCCCGTTCACATAGATCCGCATCTCGGCCCCGTCGTAGGTGCCGGTAAGGTGGAGCCACGCGCCCGGTCTGGCGGGGGAGCTGGCCATGACTGGCTTCCAGCCGGTGGTGAAGATGTGAAACGAGGGGGTGCCCCGCGTGATCCGCATGAGATAGCTGCCCGCGTAGACGATGCCCGGGCCTTCCTGCTGGGCAAACGGGCCCTCGGGGCAAACCCAGGCCTGAACGGTGACTGCTGGCGGCGTCTGGAGATCGGCGGTCAGCTGGCCATGCACAGTGGAGGCGCCGCCGGCAAAGTGCAGGGCCTTGCCAATGGCCCCCTTGACTCTCTTCACGCCCTGCAGGCGCAATACGTGCTTCTTGCCCTTGTCCTTCTCGGTTGCCGGGGCGGTGCCTTCAAAGGACCATTCGGCCACGGGCTGAGCCAGTAGCGGCAGGGCGAAGAGAGCCAGCAGAAGGAAGGACCGGTTTCTCACGGCACACATCTCCGGTGCAAGATTGTCTGCATTGCGTAACGGTTCGGTCACACCATAGTGTCAAGGTGCGACCAATGACACAGGCAAGGGGCACGTTCGGACTATCTTGCCACACAGACGGGAACGACTGCGATGACGCGCCGGCTTGGCCTCCTCCTGCTCCTCACTCTCCACCCGCTTGCCCTCATGGGGGCGCCCACATCCGCGCGCTCCTTTGCAGGCGCATCCTGGATCTGGACCAAGGAAGGGAATGCCCGGAGCAGTGCCCCGGCGGGCAACCGGGTGTTCCGGGTCGTCTTCGTTCTCCCCGATGACTACCAGCGGGAGGGTGCCCACCTTCTGGTCACCGCAGACAACCTCTTTGCGGCCTATGTCAATGATGCGATGGTCGGCGAGAACGATCCAGAGCCCGATTCCTGGCACCGGCCCCAACGGATCGACGTCACCGACTTCCTCAATCCAGGCCCCAACTGCCTGGCCATCGACGCCCGCAACACCATCACCGGCCCCGCCGGACTTCTCGCCAAACTGGTCGTGTTCTTGGGCGCAGACCAGACGCAGGACGTGGTCAGCAACGGCGACTGGCGCTGTGCCGTCAAGAGCGAACCCAACTGGACAGCCGCAGACTTCGACGACGCCAAATGGTCACCAGCCGCCGTTCTCGGCGCCATCGGCGTTGCGCCCTGGGGCAAACTGACACCGCCGGAGCGCGCAAGCTACCCCCCCAGCTTCGAGGGCACATCCTGGATCTGGACGGTGAACCCGGATGGTTCCCCCGACCTAGCCCAAGCCACCCGCTATCTCCGGCGCTGGTTCGAGCTGCCGAATCCGTTGCCGAAGGCCGGGCTGCAGGCAAGCCTCTACATGACGGCGGACAACTGCTTCGAGGCGGCGGTCAATGGCAAGACCGTGAGCCGAAGCGGCACGGACTCCGGTGCCTGGCGGCGCCCCGTGCTGTGCGATGTAACCGCGCAGTTGCGCGCTGGCCGCAACCTGTTGGCCGTCCGAGCCGAGAACATCCTGCCTGGAGCGGCCGGGCTGCTGGGCAAGCTCCGAATCACGGGCCTGCCGGATGGGCCGCTGGTGGTCAGCACGGGCGAGGGCTGGCTGGCCCATCTGGAACGCCAGAAGACGTGGCGCGAGCCCAAATTGGACGACAAGAGCTGGCCGGCGGCCAAGGTCCTCGGCCCCCATGGCATAGCCCCCTGGGGCAGGATTGAGCGGTCGGTTGATCTAGCCGCACCCGTAGAGAAGAACTACCCACGAGAGTCCAAGTATGCCGACCCCATCTACCGGCCAGGCATCGTCTTTGTGCGTGGCTACGTCCCCCTCCAGGGGCATGGACGCGACGCCTTCGTGGTCAACATCCGGGGCACTCGGGCCTACACCGAAATGGATGTGCCCGGGCCCGCTGCCCTGGGCACGCAGTTGCTCTCCCTCGTGCCGTGCAAGCCGGACGGCGAGCTGCGCGTGCTCTGTGATGCGGCGGGCGGTGTCCTGGGTTCGCCCAGCGTGTCCTATGATGGGTCGCGCGTCTATTTCGCCATGGCCAAGGGCGGGGAGCCTTACTTCCATCTATACGTGGTGAATCGCGACAGCGGCGAGTTGCGACAGCTCACTGACGGCGCGTGCCACGACTTCGATCCGGTGGAACTGCCCGATGGGCGTCTGGCCTTCAGTTCCACGCGGGGAGGAACGAGCGAGGAGTACCATGGCGTTCCTGCCTGCGCCATCTACTCCTGCGAGGCCGATGGCAAGGACGTACAGGCCATCACCAGCCACATCGTCTTCGACCGGGAACCGAGGGTGACCGCCGCCGGCTCCCTGGCATTCCTGCGCTCGGACAACTTCCTGGAGCGGGCCAAGGTGGAGGTGCATGTGCACGAGACCCATCTGGACGGCACCGCAGGCACGGTCATCATCGGTCCCGGCCGCAAGGGCCTCGCCTACGCTGGCAAGAGCGCGGCGGAATCGAACGGGCGCTGGCTTCGGCAGTTCGGCGCGGGATCGCCCGCCCCCCTGCCCGACGGGGGCGTGCTGGCCCTCACTCAGAAGGGGTTGGTGAGCTCCGCTTCGGTCACCGGGACACCCGTGGGCGGTGGCTACCTGCCCTATGACATGGTCGCACTGCCGGACGGACGCGTGCTCTGTACCGATCTCCATCGCCGCCGGTTCTGCCTGCTCGACCTCGCGGACGATGCGGTCACCGAGATCCTGCGCGCCGACGAACTGGACCTGCCGGAGCTCGCGCCCCCCTCACCGCCTGCGGGATTCGTGCCCGACCAGGTACACGGAGTGCAGCACCTCGGGGCACGCCCCCGACCCGTGACCCGCCCGAGTCTGGTCCGGCATGATCCGGGGAAGCGGGGACCGCAAACTGGGTTCCTCTACTGCCAGAACGTGCGCAACACCCAGCAGCAGGGGGCCGATGCCAGCCGCATCCGAGCGATCCGCGTATACGAGGGACGCCCATTCAGCATCGTGCCCACCAAGAGCATCTACGTGCATATCGGCACGGAAGGCGTGGAGTTGGGCACCGTGCCGGTCGCCGAGGATGGCTCCTTCTACGCGGAGGTCCCGGCGGACCGGGCGGTGTCTCTGCAAGCGGTGGATGGCGAAGGCCGACCGGTGATCAGCGAGATGAGCTGGATCTATGTCCGGCCGGGCGAATTCCGGTCGTGCGTCGGCTGTCACGCCCCGCCCAGTTCCGCGCCTCCCACCGTGCGGGTGCGTCCCTCCTACTCGCCGCCCCTGGCCCTGCTGGGCCAGGGCAAACCCCACCGCTTCCGGGCCAACAATGGGGCCAATGGCGGCGTCCTGAACCTGCAGCTGGACCGCTTCCGCGAAGCGGCCGCCATCAACCTGTTCGCTGCTTCCGGGCCCATCGGCAGCCGCCGCGAAGACATGGCGCTCGCTCTCCGCGATATGGGCGAAGGCTCTCCCGAAGCGCGGATCGCGGCCGCCCAACGGCTGGCGATCCTGCGCGAGAAGAAAGCGGTCCCAGCCTTGCTTCAGGCGATGTCCCATGCGTCGCCAGAGGTCCGCAATGCCGCCGTTCTCGCCCTTGCTACCTGCGGGGACCCACACGCCATCCAGCCCCTTCGGAAGGCCGCGGCAGATCCCCATCCGGTCGTGGCCCAAGGGGCCAAGGGCGCGCTCGACCACCTGACCACCGCCGCAGTCTACGCCGATCTGGCCACCGCCACCGCAGGCGAACGGCAGCAGGCCTGCGAGGCCTGGGGCCATACCGGTGATGCCAAGGCCCGCGCTGCCCTGCGGCGCCATCTGGCTGAACACCCCGACGACGAGTTGCGTGTACTCATGG
>JABGQJ010000313.1 GCA_018648945.1 Victivallales bacterium | reverse complement strand
ACGATGCACTGCGCGGTCTCTGCGCCGAGGAGCTGGCGCTGGCTGCCGTCCCAATCTGGGCACGGGATATCCTCGAACGCCAGTTGACCTATCTCCCAGGGTGTCCCCACGCCACCTTCCCCCTCCCTTTCCTCGATGTATTCAACGCCATCGGGGCCCGCGCCTGCCTGCCGTTCGTCCACAGCTGCTACACCATCCCTGCAGACCGCAAGGAGCAGGCGGTGCTCTACATCAACGCCCTGGTTGATTGGCTCGCAAAGCGACCGTCACAGCATCCGTCCATTCAGCTCCAGGAGATCCTGGGAGCACCCTCCGAGACCACATCGCTGCTGGTGAAGCGTCTCGTTCATCGGCTGAAGTGGTGGTGCAAGTCCATGACCTGGGACAACGACGCCAGGGACCAGTTCTACCAGGGCGAGTCCCTTGGCGACACCCAGTGCCAGGGGGACCACTACGGGAATCCGCAGTTCCACGACCCCTACTGGACTGAACTCCAGGCCCCGGCGGCGCAGGAACTGGAGGCGCAACTGAGCGCCACCTGTCCTGAGTGGCCTTGGCTCAGGGACTGCATCCATTCCACGTGGCTCTGTGGACCGAAGGCGTTCCGCTACGTGGAGCGCATCGTGTGGTATATCGCCCACCTCGACCAGGCGCAGGAACTCGCAGCAGGCCATCGGGCCGGAACCCTCGCCGTGCCCTCGTTCCTGGACTGCTCCGACACATGCCCCGACATGGCCGAGATCCGCGCCTGGTTTGCCGATGCCCTTGCTGCCTGCCGACTCTTCCGGACGGACCGCTTGGCGAGTTCGCCTCGCCAAGCCGATCTCCTGGCCCGTCTGGGAGACCATGGCCCGGTCAAGGCGTGGCTCGTCGGCCTCTTCGCCCGCAAGTTAGCCCTCATGCCATACGCCCGGGCAGGCTGAGATTGCCGTTCGCGCGGGTTGCGTCTTGGCGGGCCGCAACTAGGCTGTTTCCCGCACGACCAACTGCGCCACGGAGGATCGCCATGCAGGCCGGATTCCATCACACCGACATCACCCCGACCACGCTCCCCATCCGCACCTACCTGGGAGAGGCAGCCGCGGTCATGGACCCGCTGTCGGCCCAAGCTGCCGCCTTCGGCGACGAGCGGACCCTCTTCACCATGGTCTGCCTGGACGTAGTCATCATCGAGGCACACCTCGTGGCCGATATCCGGTCGCGCGTGGCCTCCCAGCGCGACATCCCGCCGGGGCACATCCTCGTCTGCACCACCCACAACCACGCCTGCCCCGCCGTCATCTCCCGACCCAGCTTCGCCAAGGACGAGGAGTACATCGAGTTCCTGTGCGAACGCGCGGCCGAAGCGGTGGTCGGGGCCATCGACCGTCTCGAACCCGCCCGCATCGCCACGGGCAGTGGGCTCGAGCACCGAGTCTCCTTCAACCGCCGCTTCATCACCCGCGACGACTGCATCGTCAGCCAACCAACGGGCGGCGCCCTGACTCGCGTGCTCTGCAACGAAAACGTCGTCGACCCCGAGCTGGGCGTGCTCCGGGTCCAGTCCGAAGCCGGCCAGGATCTTGGTGTGCTGGTCAACTTCGGTTGCCATGCGGTCCACCATATGGGCCAGCTCTCCGCTGGCTACCCCGGGGTCCTGCGAGACCGACTTCAGGACCAACTGGGCGAGAACTGCCAGGTCGTGTTCCTCAATGGCCCCTGCGGGAACATCTTCCACGGCAATTTCCTGGATCCCCATCTCAAGGACACCAAGGAACGCACGGGCAGCATGTTGGCCGAGACGACCATGCGCATCCTCGACGGCATGCCAAAGCCCGCCGACGCAAGCGTCGGCGTGACCTCGTGCACGCTCCGCGTGGCGTATCGCGACTTCGAGCAGGCCGAACGCGACTTCGCCGATCCGGACGTGCAGGGGAATGTCTTCCAGTCACTGATCCAACGTGGCTGGTACGACTATGCCGCGCTCCAGGCTATGGCCCGGGAGCGCGAGGGCGGCGAGGACGTGGAGGTCCAGGTCTTCCGTCTGGGGAAGACCGGCTTTGCCGCCATGCCCGCCGAATATTTCATGGAGTTCGGCCTGCGGATCAAGCAGGAGAGCCCCTTCGACCGCACCTATGTGGTCTCTCTGGCGAACGGCTGGGTGGGCTACATCCCCACCCAAGAGGCCTTCGCGCGCAAGGGCGGGCACGAGACCACCACCGCCCTGTGGAGCAAGATGCGCCACGACGCCGGTGACCAGATGGCCAGCACCGCGCTTGACCTACTTCAGGGACTGCATGCGGAAACGCAGTCCTGACCCACCCGGATGGGTGTCCTCAGAGCTGGCTCTTCCACCAGTCGGGGCAACGACCACTGCCCAGAACCCGGGCAAGGGCCCCGACAACTGCTCGCTTGTCGGGGGCCAGGCGGATCAGGGGCAATCGCTTCAGCAGATAGGCCAGGGCACTCACTCGCCCCTTCTGGGAAAGCAGCTCGTAGATCACATCCACCAGGTAGCCAACGTCGTAGGTCCGCAGCCATTCGCGGGCCTGTCGGCGTTCGCCGGGTGACAGCTTGTCCTGATAACGACGGAAGATCACCCAATCCTCGCGCAGAAACTCGCTCCGGCGGGAACAGGTCTTGCTCTCCCGATGCAGGCGGAAGAAGGTGAAGGGCTGGGGCACGCGCAAAGGCTCGATGCCAGTCGCCAGGGCCCGGCACCAGAGATCGTGGTCGAAGCAGAAATGGAGCGACTCGTCGAGCGGTCCGGCCTGCTCAAGCAACTGTGGGGTCCAGAACATGCCCGGCTGATGAAATCCGTACTTGCGGCGCCCCAGGCACTCGGCGAGGGAGGAGTTGGAGGGCACGTGTTCGTGGTGGATGCTGTCCGCATCGTATCCGTTCAGAACGCCCCCGTTGAGCCACTGCAGGCCGGGATTCTCCACAAAGGTGCGGGCGACCGTGGCCAGGGCTCCCGGGTAGTACCAGTCGTCGCTGTTGAGCCAACAGATGATCTGGCCGGTGGCCTGTTCCCAGCCCTTGGCGATCGCGTGGGTCTGCCCCCGGTCCGGCTCGCTCACCCAGTAGTGAATCCGGTCCTCGTATTGCCGGATGACCTCCACCGTCTCGTCCGTGCTACCCCCATCGGTGATGATGTACTCCACATGGGGATAGTCCTGTTCGAGAACCGACCGGATCGTCTCGCCGATATAGGCCCCCTGGTTGTAGCTGGGAGTAACCACCGAGATGCGGGGCCACTCCGCCACACTCTCAATGCGGGGAACAGAGCTGGCGGATTCGTCACGTGTGCCTGTAGTCAATGGTAGCGGTCCCTCGATGTGTCGGTCAACGCGTGCTCTGAATGGACCATGGGAAGCCTTGAGGTGCAAGTTGGACACGGCGAATCCGGCTCGGCTTCAGCCCAGGAGGAGCCGCAAATCCCCGACGGTGAGCGAGGCGGCAAAGCCCTCGTCCGAACCAACCACGGCCGCGGCCAGCTGCCGCTTCGTCGTCTGGAGCGCCAGGACCTTCTCCTCTACCGTGTCCCGGGCGATCAGCCGGTAGGCGAACACGGGCTGATCCTGCCCGATGCGGTAGGTACGGTCGATAGCCTGAGCCTCCGCCGCCGGGTTCCACCACGGGTCCAGGAGGAAAACCGTGTCCGCCGCCGTCAGGTTCAGGCCCACGCCACCCGCCTTGAGGCTGATGAGGAAGACCTTCATGCGGGCATCCTCCTGGAATTGGCGCACCACCTCCCCCCGGTCCCGGGTGCCGCCGTCCAGGTAGCAGTACCCGGTGCCCAGGGTCTGCAGTTCCGCCTCCACCCGCCGCAGCAGCCCTGTGAACTGCGAGAACACCAATGCCTTCCGACCCTCTTCGCGCAAGGTCTCCAGCTCCGTGAGTAGCAGGTCCAGCTTGGCACTCGGCACGTTCTCCCCCACTGCACTCACCAGCCCGGCATGGCAGGCCACTTGCCGCAGCCGCAGAAGCGCCTCCAGCACGGCCATCTGGCCAGCGCCCCCTTCACTCGTCAACTGATCCCGGTAGTAGTCGCGCAAGCGGTCGTACTCCCGCCGTTGTTCCTCACCGAGTTCGCAGAACAGAGTCTGCTCCGTCTTCGGCGGCAACTCCTTGACTACCTGCGCCTTCGTCCGCCGCAGAATCAAGGGCCGCAGCGCCCGGCCGATGGCTGCCGCGTCACTCGCCGCCAGCCCGGCGTTCCGGGAGATCCGGGAAAGGAATGTATCCGAGCCAAACAACCCCGGATTGAGGAACTGGAACTGACTGAACAGATCGGCGAGCCGGTTCTCCACCGGGGTGCCGGTCATTGCCAGGCGGTGGTCGGCACGCAATGCCCGCGCACACTTCGCCGTCGAGGTATCCGCATTCTTGATCGCCTGAGACTCGTCCAGAATCACGTAGTGGAACGGAACGCTGGCCAGGAATTCCACATCCTGCCGGAGAGTGCCATAGGTCGTCAGGACCAGATCCAGCCCGGCAAATTCCTCGACCCGCCGCGCCCGTCCCGACCCGAGATGGGCATGCACCCGCAGCCCGGGCGCGAACCGCGCCGCTTCGGACTCCCAGTTGAAGACCAGGGTCTTCGGGGCCACCACCAGCGACGGCCCCGACCGTTCGCCCGTCTCGCCAGCCAACAACGCCAGAACCTGTACCGTCTTGCCCAGCCCCATGTCATCGGCCAGGCACCCCCCCAGGCCGACCTCGCGCAGCGCCAGCAACCAACCCAAGCCCGCCCGCTGATACTCGCGCAACGTGCCCTCGAAACCCGGCGGTGCGTCGGCGGGAGCGGTCCCGGAGAAGGCATGCAACGCCTCGCGACTCGTCGCCAGCGCGTCCATGCCCTCGGCACCGCGTTCCCCGAGCAAGGCGTCGAGAACGGCCGCCTGAGCCAAGCGGAAGCGGATGACCCCCTCCACCACCTCGCCCAGGTCGGTGAGCACCGTGTAGCTCTCCAGCCACTCGCGCGGCAGCAACCCGTAGGTGCCGTCATCCAGGCGCACCGCGCTGGCGCCCCGACGCGCCGCTGCCAACAGCTTCGGCAAGGGGACCTCCTCGCCCTCGAACTCCACCCCTCCCCGGACCTCCAGCCAATCCGTGCCCGAGCTGACCTGCAGCGATTTCTCCAGGGGCCGCCGGTAGGTCTTGCCCTCCGCCGTCACCAGCCAGTCGCGCTCGACCAGTTCCCAGACCAAGGAATCCAGCTCCCTCGGGACCAGCTTCCAGCCTATCTCCTCCTTGGCCGAGCTGCTATTCAGGCGGCAACCCAGCAACCGTAGCGTCTCCCCGGCAGCCGCCTCCACTTCGGGATCGCGGGTGAGCAGCACGCCCTTGCGTCCGTCCTTCACA
The DNA here is from genome assembly GCA_018648945.1 of Victivallales bacterium. The sequence continues at coordinate 3,150 of JABGQJ010000313.1, read as the reverse complement.
TAATCGCCGACCGTCTTCTCAGCCACCACCTGCCCAGCGTAGACAAACGACAGATCCAGATGCAATTGCTCCCGCCCCTGATACTTGTACCGGGCGGTGCGGACATGGACCTGGGTACTCGCGGGCACCTGACGCACGTCCGGAATCAGCTCGTCGGCAACCTGTTCCAGGGAACAAGCACCCCCCATGCGCCAGCGCACGGCCCAGTCCCTTGCCTCCGCCTCGCTCAGCCGCAGCCGCCCGCCCGCCTCGAACAGCCGGCGCAACTCGCGCGTCGCCCCGGTTACCGAGTACTCGAACCCATGCCCAGCCCCCATGGCGAACGCATCACCGAGAACCGTCACGTCTGCTAGCTCAACCGACGCCTCGGGCCCGTGGAACCAGGCACTCGCCTCGTACTCGTGCCCCACCAGCATCACCTGCGGCGCAAAGGCCCACGCTCCCCCATCGTCATGCCAGCAGACCGACACCACCGTCTTCTTGCCGGTCCGCAAGTGCAAGCGGCCAGTCCGTCCCATGTACCGCATGGCCGTCCGCGCCATCCCGCCCTCCAACTGGTACTGCGCAGGCACGGCGTTCTCCAGCTTTCTCTGCCCCCATCTCTTCACTTGGAACGGGATCAGGAGGCGGGTCACCTCCCGGTCCTCGGGGCTCTCCTCAGGCTGGCCTGCCTCGTATGCATGCCGTTCGTCCCATGTCGGTGCCTGGCCGCCCGGCGCCCAATACAGCCGTACCTCGATCTTCCGTCCCTTGGGAAGCTCTTGCGGCGCTACCAAGTAGTGGACATCTGGAATGGCCACTCCGGGCGCGCGCTGGGATGGTGCCAGATCCCTGGGAGCTGCCGGGCTGTCAAACGCGGAACGCAGGGACTCGATCGCCATCTCCAGTTCGCGGATATTGGGCTTCCGTGTGGGCTCGTCCCATGCCGCCAGAACGCCGGCGGCGTCCCCCTCGTCTTCCTCCCCCCCGTCAAGCGTGGCCAAATCCATGATCTCCTTGCCGCTGACCGACCGCTTACGAGCGGCCCCTAGATCGCCGAATTCCTCCGCTTTGACCACCATTGCCCACATATGGGCACACGTTTCCCCTCGCTCTGCCCCCGCGTGGCAATCACACGCAGCCCGCAGCCGGCGGCCTTCCACGACCAGTTCCACATCCCAGACTCCATCCCCATCTTCCACCGTCCCCGCAAAGAGCTCGGGACCGGTCAACTCCGGGCACGCCTCACAGGCCGACTCCCCCGCTGTCCGGGCATCCTCGGTGAACAGATCCCGGAACTTCTCGGTCAGCGATACTGGTTCTGCCACAGTCACGATCCCGTCGGTATTTGGTCGTATACAAAAAGGGGCCGGGGCTCAAGCCCCGACCCTTGTACGATAGCCCCTGCGGGCATCAACCCAACCGTCCGTCCTCATCCGTCCCTGCATCGAGGGGGCGGAGGAATGGTAAATTGCCGGGAACGACCGCCATGTCCTTACCAGCGGCGAGAAGCGCCTCGCGGGGTGAACTGAGCTTGTGGACCATCAGCCTTCGTCTGCCGCCGTCCCCTGGTGGGTCCAGACACGCAGCCCGACTGGGCTGATCTGTACCGGGATCGCACGGGCCTCGGGCAGGGCGGCACCGAGGTCGTCTGCAAACCGTCGCTTGTCGTGGTCCACGGGGCCGAAGAGGAGGGTGACGGTGCCGCCATCACCCCCTGCGCCGTTGAGCTTCCAACCAATGGCACCGCAGGCCTTCGCTGTATCGATCACGCTCTGCGCGGCGGGGCCGAGAATCCCAGAGTGCATGCGCGCTTGCCACTCGGTGTTCTCGCGCATAGCCGCGGCGAACTCGGCCATGTCGGCCAACAACAGGGCATTCTTCGCTCGCACTGCCGCCGCACGCAAGCCGCAGAGCCGCTCATCGTCCGGGCCGCTGTCCTCGAAGTCCCGGATCACCGCTTCGTGGACCAGCGACGAAACGTGCGCGCTTCCCAGGTACACCAGCACAAGCCGCCGCTGTAGCTCCCAGGCGAACTCGGGGGGCAAGGCCAAGGGCGACACAGACGCCTCCGGATACTGGGTCATCCGGATGTAGTTCACGCCGCCGTAGGCTGCGCACAACTGGTCCTGTATGCCGCACTGCAAACCGAGAATCTCGGTCTCGATCCGCTGCGCCAGCCGTGCCACCTCGTAGGGAGCCAGGCGGCCTGGCGTGAGTGCGTCCAGCGCCCCAATCAGGGCGACACTGACGGCTGCCGACGTCCCGGTGGAGGCACCCCCGGGCATATCTGAGTACAGATGGACCTCGATCGCCAAGTTCTCCGGCACCCGCATGACCCGGAAAGCAGCCGCCAGCAAGTCATGCTTCCCGCCCGAGGCCTGCTCGTCGCCCAACACCTGGAACCGGTCGTTGTAGTTCTCCGCAAACACGGTGATCTGGGACAAGTCCTCGGACCGTTTCCGGGCGAAGATCTGCACGCGGACGTAGGGGGAGACCGCCAGGTTCACCACATCCCCGTGCTCCGCGAACCACGTGTCGGTCCAGCCACCGATGTCACATACACGCACGGGCGCCGTCGCGTTCACAATGCAGAGTGTTTCACTCATTGCGCGATATTCTCCAGGGTAGCAACCACAGGTTGGTTGGTCATGTCGCATGCAGTGGCGACGCTCGCAGGCAGGTCCAGATCAGGGAAGCTCCTCGGCCAGCTCGCCCTTCCGGAATACCGGGCACTTGCCGCCCACCGTGCAGTCGACGATGTCGCGACCGACCGCGCGGAACGAGAGGTCGGCCATCTGGTAGGCCACTTCCGACGTGTCAAGGTCCGGCAACTGCCATTTGAACCCCTTGCCGAAATATCCACCACTGAAGTGGTCCGGGTCGTCTCCCTCGGAGACGATGGCGGTGTGGGGCTTCCCCTTGGTCGTGAAGCTGTGGTCCACGCCGATCAGGATGACCTTCTGGAAGCCCATCCAGTACGCCAACTGCATGGCGACATAGGTGACCGTCGCCCCTTCCCAGACCCCGGCAATGGGGTTGCAGGAGAAGAAGGAACCACAATCCCGGTGGCTGGCGGCTTCCCTCGTGCGCAGAAACACAGCGTCCGTCTCCCGCCGGCTGCGCACCCCCGCGTTGCTGCTGATGAACTTCGGCATGGTGAGCTGGCAG
>JABGQJ010000312.1 GCA_018648945.1 Victivallales bacterium | reverse complement strand
TCCCCGTCAACGGTCGGCAAGTACATAGCCGAATGGGAGCTGGCACACAACACTGTCCTGCCCAGAAGAGGGTCCATCCACGACATGGGACCGACTCTTACCCACAAGAAGATCATCATCCACAAGCTCTTCATAGAGCAGAAGAGCGTTCAGCGGACGGCCAGGGAAACCTACCACTCACTGCCTGCAATACAGAGGTACATCTCCGCCTTCAGGAAGGTACTCCTCTGTCGGCGAAGGGGAATGACCAACGACGAGATAGCCTACGCGACCAAGATGACAGTCAGACTCGTCCGCCAGTACGAGGAGATCATTGACCACTATGCAGACAGAAGCTACGTTCTGCAGAGTCTCCTCCAGTTCCAGCCCCACGTCGAGAGCAACACCGAGATATGGGCGAATGAATACGGGAGACAGCCATGAGAACGAACGACACTGACCAGAAGCCCTGCCAGGTCACGTGCCCTTATTCCACCATCGTCGGGCTGGACACCATCGCCCATCTGGACGAGAACGCCGCCATGGCCACCGGTTTCAAGCCCCTCAAGAGCCGCCAACGCGCCGCCATCACCCGCGAGGTGCAACTGGCCCTGGGCAACTACCCCGCCCCCTGGGATATGCCTGGGTATTCCGATGGGGTCATCGTCTAGCTTCAGCTCAGCCGGATCTGCTTCTCGGGGCCTTCGGCGAAGGCCTCGAAGATGCGCGTCACCTGCCACGCCTGCTCAAGCGTGCCGTTGACCGGCACCCGATTCTCCAGAACTGCCTCGGCCATCTCCTGGATCTCGCCGTAGTAGCCAAGCAGGAAGAGGCCCTTGTTGTAGAGCTGGCCAAGGGAGAACTCGGGTTCCCAGACGGCGCTCACCTGCTCGGTGCTGCCCAGGAAGTAGTCCGGCGACTTGCCGTATCCCTTGGAGGGCGGCGTGCGGTGGTAGGTGAGCCGGATGCCATTTTCGACCGTGATGTGCCGTCCGGAATCGGACAGGATCTTGGTGAACTCCTGCCCGCAGTTCGCCGGGGACGCACCGTGCGTAAAGGCGATGGTCGCCGTAATCCCCGTGTCGTAGGTAAACAGCGCCACCCCGCCGCCGTGCCGGTTCCGGGTGTAGTAGAGCGTATCCGGCATGCCAGCCAGCAGGAGAAGCAGCGAGGCGGGATGGCAGAGATGGTCGAGGAAGCTCACCACGCCATTCACGCCCCCTGCCCTGTAGTCGGCAAACTCCGGAACGGTCGGGATGGACTGCGGATACTCCAGCATCACATGCGAGATGCTGCCGAAGTCCGGCTCGCCGGCGAGCGCCTTGGCCTTGACGTTGGCGGGAAAGAACATCTTCTTCAGCCCCACCATCACGGTCTTGCCGCTCGCTCCCGCCGCCTGCTGCATGCGCTCGATCTCGGCGCAGGAACCAGCGGGTGGCTTCTCGATCCACACATGGCACCCCGCCTCCAGACAGCCGACCGCGAGGTCTGGGTAGAGGGGACGTCCATTCCTGTAGCCAGCGCAGATGAAGACCACGTCGAGGCCCTCCTGCGCAAGCATCTCCCGATAGTCCGTGTAGGCGGCATGGGCCCCGAACTGCCGCGCGAAGGCATCCGCCTTGGCCTGATCCAGATCGCAGACGGCTTGGAGATCGACCGACGCGAACTGGAACGTGGGGTACAGATTGCGGAAGGAATGGGACCCGCAGCCGATGAACCCCGCCCGGACCTGCCGCTCGTTCTCAAGCGTGCCAGTCATGCCGATCTTCATCGCTACTCTCCCTCGGTCTCGCGGGTGGCAGACGAAAAGCAAATGAAGAGAACGGCCGGTCCATCCCCGGTGTTCCGGGCGTTGTGCATGATGCCGGTGGGAATGCTGATCGTGTCGCCAGCCACCATGCCGACCGTGTCGTCACCCATGCTGTGCTCGATCTCTCCCGACTTCACCACCAGCACTTCGGCACAGTTGCCGTGGCTGTGCCTCGGATTCTCGCACCCCGGTCTGAGCACGCATTCCCCGACCGTCATGTCGGCCGAGTTCCCCAGTTCCGCATTCGCGTGCCAAGTCAGTTGCCCCCACGGGAACTCGAGCCTGGTCGCTTCACTCTTCCGCAGGATTGCGCACGCTTGTTCCATCTCGCCCATTCTCTTGCTGTCGTTCACTGGATGCGCGTGCGTACTCCACACGCTCGTGTACCGGCTACGGCCTACGAGGTCGGGCCGAGATTCCGGAAGAGGAAGAGGCCGTCCTTGCCTGGGGCAAGGATGTCGGGGTAACCGTTACCGTCCAGGTCGGCGAGGTCAAAGAAGATCCCCGCGCCGGAGGCCTGACCGGGTTCGCCGTAGTCGATCACTTGCTTGGCAAAGCCCTCGCCAGTCCACTTGAAGTAGTAGATGCCGATCGGGTCGACGCTGCCGGGATCGTTGCCATTGTGGGCGCGGTAGCGTTTGCCGGTGACCAGTTCGGGCTGGCCGTCACCATCGATGTCGATCCAGTGCAGGTCGTGGTACTGGGAGTTGCAGGGATCGATGGGGTGGTGCGTCCAGGTGCGCACGCCAGCCACCATGGTCTGCTCCCACCAGGAGAGGCCATAGGCATGGGACTGGCCCACGATGAGATCGCCCAGCCCATTGCCCGTGAGATCCTCGACCAGAACCGGAATGCTGGCCGAGCCAAGGTTGAACTCGGGGTGCCAGATCCACTCCTCCGCCAGCGGATTTTCGGGGGATTCCAGCCAGCCGCTGGCCAGGATGAAGTCGCCGCGACCATTGCCGGTGATATCACCAAAACCGAGACCATGCCCCTGGTTCTGCGCAGAGATGGGATAGACGTCGAAGGTCCCGGCGGCATCGTGGCGGGGCTTGTAGACCTTGAGTGGCCCGTTGGGAGTATTGGGCACGATCTCCAGCTGACCATCGCCATCCACATCCCAGGCACGGGTGGTCTCCACATTGCCGACCTCGGCGATCACGTGCTCCGGCCACGGTTCACCGGCAACACCGGGATTTTCCCGCCAACGAATGGTGTTGCCCCACCAACCGCCGGTGACGAAGTCCGGACGGCCATTGCCGTTGACGTCCAACAACAGGGTCGAGAAATCGTCGTAGTATTCGCCCTCGGTCTGAATCGTGCCGATCCGGAAGCGTTCCCTGAAGTCCGGGCCGCGGTACCACCACTCACCGGATATGATATCGGGAATCCCGTTGCCATCCACATCACAGAAGGCACCGGACTCGAAGGTCTCGTCGGAAATCTTCTCTTTGGCGAAACGCAGAGGCATGATGGAGCTCCTTGATCGTCTAGCGCAAACGCAAGTAATCGCGAGCCAACTGAAGGTCGCACAGGGCTTCCTTGGCCTCGCAGGGAGCCGGAGCTTCCCCACGCGCAAAGCGGAGGAAGTTCCGCGCCTGGCGCAGCATCGCGTGCTCGGGCGGCATCTGCGGGCTACGAGAAAGCCCCGTCTTCGCGTCAAACACGGTGACCGTGCCAGCCTGATTGCGCACCAACGGCGCGGGCAGGTCCAGCCGCAGCCACCCATGTTCGAAGGCAATCAGGGCCGACTCCTGCCAACCGAGGGTCGTCCGATACGCGCTCATCTCGATCGCGCACGGCACGCCCGATTCGCTGCGGGCAGCCAGCAGCACGCCGCTTGGCTCCGCATAGGTCATGTCATACGGCTCCCCGAGCAGGAAGCGCAGGAGGTTGACCTGATGGATGTAGTAGTTCACAAAGGTGGTGTAGTCAGCGAACTCCTCGCCCGTCATCTCGCCATCGGGCGGGTCCGCAACCAAGGCGGGCATGGGGTCGTCCGTGCGGATGAGATCATCGAAGCCGCCAGCAATCCAGTCACCGGCGGGCATGGCGATCCGGACGTAGGTCAGCCTGCCCCACTCGCCGCTCTCCTGCAGGCGGACCAGCTCGGCCTTCAGCCATTCGCTGGCGGGGTCGCTGCGCTTGTGATAGCCCACCATGACCGGACTGCCGCTCGCCTCGGCGGCGGCCAACAGTCCTTCCCCAACCGCCACCGAGGAGGCCAGGGGCTTCTCGATGAAGAGCGGCAAGCCGGACGCCAGCAATTCGGGCAGCAACACCCCATGCCGCGAGAACGGCTGGGACGCCACGACCGCATCCAGATTCCCTGCCGCCAGCATCTCGCTGGCGCTGGCATACACCTTGGGCACGCCATAGCGAGCGGCCACTCGCCGAGCAAGCTCGGGCCGCAGTTCGGCAAGCGCGACCACATCGCACTCGCCGGTCAGCGTTGCATAGTTGCGCAGATGGGCGCACTGTCCCATCGACCCCACCCCGACGAAGCCAACGCGTAGACACCCCATGGCGAACGATCCCCTTGCCACATGCCCAGAACCTCGGGAGCCTTGCCAACTCGTGACAGCAAGGCGCGGTATCCGTCAACAACCGCGACCATACCACGACGGGCCGGCTACTCAAGAGCTTGAGCGCGCGATTCCCTTCGCCAGAGGAAACCATGGTCAAACCAGGACGCTTGACCCGTGAAAGCGTCGGGGATCGCCAGCTCCAGGTAGGCGCGGATCTCGTCCCGCACCTCGTCGGCGCTCTTGACCAGGATCAGATCCCGGTCCAGCGAGGCGCGCAACGCGGCCCGGGGAACGGCGGCGGCAAACTCCTTGGGCAAGCAGGTGGGGGCCGCATCCAGATCGGCGCACAGGCGGGTAGCAGCCTCCTTCATGGCGGCGATCAGGGCGGCCAGACGTTCAGGATGCTCGCGCAGTACCCGCTCATGGGCCGCCAATCCGGCCCACGGGATGCGGGCTGGTCCCTGCCTGTGGGCGCCATAGGCATCCTCCAGGTCAAAGGCCAGCCGCAAGTCGGGCAACTTCCCGAGAAGCGTCGAGACAAGCGGCTCAGGGAGAAGAGCCGAATCCACCTGGCGCTGGGTCAGCAACAGAGCGAGCTGTTTGGGCGCCCGCGGTTCGAAGAGCACGCGGTCGGCATCCGCACCAAGAAGACTACGCAGCAGGGCAACCGCCGGCGACCCCTTGGGGGCATAGGGCAAGGCCCTGCCCAGCAGGTCGCGCGGTGAGCCCACCTTCGCATCGTAGCTGACCACGCTCATCTTCCGCCAACCAGTGACCGCAAGCAGAACCACCGGGGCCCCCGCAGCCCGCGCCCGGGCAATGCCGTCGATGTGCCCGAGCCACAGGTCGCCTTCCCCAGCCAGCAGCGCGGTCTGCAATTGCACCGGCTGCCGCCATGTCTCGATCTTGAGACGGACCGTTTTGCCGGCTGCATCCGCCCGCACGGCGGACCAGATGGGCAACTGAGGCGTGGTGGCACCAGGATTGGTGCAGAACCGCAGCTCGGGAACCGTCGAGGAATCACCTCGATCCCGAGCCACCTTTGGTCGGCTCTCGCGCCAAGCCAGAATGCCGCCGGCCAGGGCGGCCGCCAGAAGGAGACCGAGGACCACGCGGGAAATGTGTCTGGACGCCATGGTCACTCCTGCCAGGGAGAGTGGAAGTGGAAACGCCCTACTCGACGCAGGTGGCGCCCCATTCGGTAAGCTTGGTGCGAATGAAGTCGATGCACGTCTGCTGCGCAGTCTTCTGATCCGACACGTCAGTGATCGCCGGCCCGAAGGCAATATGCACGTCCCGCTCCGGATGCACCGGCCCCAGGTCCTTCACCCACCTGCCATTGGCCAGGAAATCCGTCTTCGCGGCGAACGGGATCAGTGGCACCCCCGCCCGCTTGGCCAGCTTCACACCCAGGGAATTGAATCTGCTGACCGGGAACGAGTCGCTCCGCGTCCCCTGGGGGAAAATGATCATCGAGTGGTTCCTGCCGAGCCGCTCCTGGCCCTCCCTGAGCACCGTCGCCAAGTCCTCCCGCGCGTTCGTCCGCCCGACCTGGATCGCTTGCTGGGCATCCACCACCGGCCCCATCAGCCAGTTCCGGCCCAGGCTCTCTTTGACCACGAAACCAACGCCCTTGTGCGGAGAAATCGCGGCAGGCAGCAGGAAGATCTCCAGCATGCTCATGTGATTGCCCGCAAACACTGCCGGACCGGGCGTGCCCGCAATGTGCTCCAGACCGGTGATGTGGACCTTCCCGCCGGCCTTTTCCACCGCCCGCAGAATATCCACGGCGCGATCCGAGAAGACCTGGTCGCAGAACTCTCCCCGGAGCGACTGGCGGCGGCCCTTCAGAAGCGAGCGTATGGTCCGGGCATAGAAGGGCAGCCGCGTACACCAGGGAATGAGGCGCTGCAGCAGGGATGGGTGGGTGTCGTCGGGGCTGTGGTAGGCTGGAGGCGTCAGTTGAAACATAATTGGTCTCGCAGTGATGACATGTCCAGGCAGAATGTAGCGACCTCCCCCGCCTGGTCAATGCGTGACTGGACAGACGGCGAAAGTGACAGGGAACGGCCCGGTGCCGTCATCCTGTTCCTGGGCGCCGACGGTAGGCCGCCAAGCCGAGTGCCCACAATGCCGACACTCCCCGAGCCAGCGTCGCCCACTGGCTCTGCAGATGGCCGCCAAACAACCCCATGCCCGCCCCCCACTCGCGAGTGGCCACGAGGGTGGTGAGGAACAGAACCAATGTGTTCCCGAAGAGAATCACCGAGAGCGAGAACCACGTGCCGAAGATCAGTAGGTCCTTCTGACCCGCCCACAAGGTCCAGATGGTGAAAGCCAGATGGAAGCCGTAGCTCGCGCCCAATCCCACCTGGAATGCGAAACTCGCCCCCCCGCTCGGCGGACCAGCGAACAATGCCAGATAGACACCGTAGAGACCAACCCAGACCAGCGAGTAAAGGGGCACGAAGTAGGGACATAGCACGATGAACAGATTGGGGCGCTCCACAGCAACGCTGCCGCCCCGCAGACCGACGCGGAACGAACTGGTCTGCCGCCGAAATGCCTTGGCTGCCAGCCAGTGGGTGAGCTCATGCCCGAAAATGTAGAAGCGTCGGCCGCGAAAGCCCAAGCAGAATACCCCGACCGCCCCAAGCAGTCCAAGCAGAGACGGCAAGGCGGACTGCGCCACCCCCGAGCCCACCCCCACGACCGCCCGGGCCATCGCGACCGTCACGAACAGCACGACAGCCGCAAGCAGGCCCTTGAATGCATTCTGAGCGAGTCGCTTCATCGCCTAGTCGAGGCTCTGCCGTCCACCCATGGCACGTGCCATCGTGGCGGCATCCGCATAGCTGAGATCGGCTCCGACCGGGACCCCGGCCGCGATCCGCGTGATCCGCACGCCAGCCCCGGCGAATTCCGCCGCCAGGTAGTGGGCCGTGGCTTCGCCCTCCACGTCGGGACTAGTGGCCACGATCAGTTCGCGGATTCCGCCCTCTGCCAGACGGGTTCGCAGTTCCTCGATGCGCAAGTCCTCCGGACCGATGCCGTCCAGCGGCACCAAGCGCCCTCCCAACACGTGGTAAAGCCCCCGGTAGCAGCCTGCGGATTCGATCACCGGCACCTGGGTCGCCACTTCCACGACACAGACCTGCGAGCGGTCACGGTCGGCAGCCCGGCAGATGCGGCATACGTCGTCGTCGGCGAGGTTGCCACAGATATGGCACCATTTCACATTCTGCCGAATAGCGGCCAGCTCGCCGCCAAATGCCTGAAGCAACTCCTCCGGCCAATCCAACAGGGAAAGCGCCAGACGGGAGGCGGTTCTGGTTCCCACGCCCGGCAGCCGTTTCAGGTACGCCACCAACCGACGCAGGGCCTCGGGATAGGCGTCGTTCGCGTTCATTTCCCAGACTCCTGCGCGCGGTCGTTCACCCGGACATCAATCACTTCGCCGCCGAAGAGATCGAGTACCTGCTGAACCAATGGGCGAGCCCGGGTTCTCTGGTGCTCCTCCTCATTGGCTGGACGAAGGCCGGGCCGCTGATCGTCGGAAAGTCCCGCCAACCAACGCCGCACCAGCACCCTGGCCTGCCCCGTGTTGAAGGCGGCTTGCATGGCCTGCTGGAGCAACCGCTCCGTCTCCTTGGCCGTCAGGCGGACCAAGTCCTCGGCAGATATGGCCTCGTCGTAGCCGAGTTGCAGAGTCAACCCCCGGCAGGAAGTGGGTTTGAGCGCCTCCACCAGCGGGACCAAGGCCCTGCCCTCTTCGCTCTCGGCCATGGCCGCCAGGAGCTTCTCCTTGGCAGTGGGAGCATCCATGGCGACTGCCGAATCGACAGTCTCTTCGGCCACGGTCTCGGTCTCCGGGCCTAGCTCGTGCAGTTCGAAGGCGGGCATCAGGGCGGCGGCCGACATGGGTTGGTCAGCAGCCTGGGGAGCTGGCGCAACCGCCGGTTCGGAAGTGGGGGAGAACGCAAACGGCATAGGCTCAGGAGCAGGTGGCTGAGCGGCCACAACGGGTTCGTAGACCGCCTCCACCAACTCTGGCTCGGCAGGCTCGTGGGGAACAGCGGCAGAAGCCGGCGGCAGCACAGGGCCGGGCACGGGTTCAGGCACGGGTTCAGGTTCAGGTTCAGGCACGGGTTCAGGTTCAGGTTCAGGCACGGGTTCAGGAACAGG
>JABGQJ010000311.1 GCA_018648945.1 Victivallales bacterium | reverse complement strand
GGGACGCAAGAGGAACGGACGCAGGAGCACGCTATGGCCTGCCTGGTTGAATCGCCAGACCGCCAATGCCCGCCATGCTTGGCATCCCTGCCCGCCGGGTGTGTTCTCATTCCCAGGGCCGGGAGACGCCCCTCCCGGCCGACCGGTCCTGAAGGGATGGCGCGCGCTTGCCGCAGACCACCGGCCCGGGCTTCCCTCTTGTCTCCTTGCACCGGCCGACTCCCAGCGCTAGTCTGTTGCAGGGCATGGGCGGTCGTCCCCACGACCACGCATCTCGACGCGTTCTCACGCGCACAGTATCAGATTCTCCGGTTGGTGCACATCAGTCCGAGCGAACCCCACTGAACAGGAGGTGATCTGGAATGAGCGACACAAACAGAGACGAAGACAAGGGCACCTGGGCCATCGGCGGCGGCGTGCTCATGGGTATTGGCGTGGGGTTCTTCTTCCTCCACCAATCTGCTCTTTTCTTCGTTGGCAGCATACTTGCGGGACTGGGATTTGGGCTCCTCGTCACCTCCGTCATGTCGGCTATGAAGCGTGGGGAATAGCGGGCCCGGGGGCCGGATTCTGTCGATGCCGTTGGGTGCTGGCGAGACGCCTGGCAGGAGCTCCCAGCTGGCAGACGAGGTCCCGCCACGATGAGGATACTCCCATCCATCTCGCTGTCTGCTCTCGCCATGACGGCGCTCTATGCTGCTCCGGGCTCCGTGGGGAACGCCCGGGGCGGGCTCCCGGAACCGCCGGTCACCGACGAACTGGTGATCTACGAACGTGGCAACATGCCCGTCATCGTCCTGGCACCCCACGACGGAAGACGCAAGCCCGAGGGCATGCCATTGAGGAAGCGGGGCATCCGAGACGTATCCACGTCGAAGCTGGCCCGACGGCTGTGCTCGGAACTGGCGTACACCGACGCCAATGGCGTGCAACGGCGGCCGCATCTGGTCATCAATCTTGCCTCGCGGGCCGTGGCAGATCCGAATATGTCATGGGAACGGAACGTGAAAGCTGGCTGGTTCGACGCCGGAGGCAAGCGCGCTGAGCCGCCAGCACGAGCCAAGCGCATCCATGGGGACTTCCATGCGTGCGCGGCGTACGCAGTCAAGTCGGTCGAAGCGGACCATGGCGCTGGCGTTCTGGTAGACTTGCATGGGCTGAGTGCCAAGCGGTCCGTGGACATGTACGGGTACCTGGTCCGAGGTCGAGAGCTCAGTGCCAAGGAGGACGGGAGCCGCCCCACCCCGGACACGGCACTCGCGAAAGCCATCCGCGAGCGCAGCAGTGTGCGACATGCCGCATCCCGCAAGAAGACCGACAGCGAAGTGGCCAGTCTTGTCCGAGGACGGCAGAGCCTCGCAAGCCTTGTCGATCAAGCGTACAGCAAGCTCTGTCCCGCCCTGACCAACGCCGCTGGCCAGCCGCGCGGTCGGCCAGCCACGCCGAGCGCCCGGTTCCCCAGTCCCAAGGAGTCGCGTACACCCGACCATGACCTGGTCTACTTCAACGGTGCCTACGACATCTTTGCCCACAGCTCGCGTCAGAATGGGGTACGGGTCGATTCCATCCAGATCGAGACCCTTCCCGATGCGCGAAACACAAGAGCTCAGAGAGTCAGGTTCGCCAAGTGCATGGCGACTGCCCTGCGGGAGTTCCTTCGCCTTCACTATGACCTCAGCATCGCGTCACCGGCCAAACCGGCGCCCGGCCCGGCCGCGCCGACACCATGAATCTCGCGGAACTCGCCGTCCAACCGGACAGGAGCAATGACCATGGCACAGCCAAGCAGCAACCCAATGAACGTGCTATTCATCATCTGCGACGACCTGAACGACTGGGTGCTGCATCCGGCGGATCACCCGCAGGTGAAGACGCCACACATCGACCGCCTTCGCGAGAGGAGCGTGAGCTTCACAACCGCCCATGCCGCTGTTCCCGTATGCGGTCCGTCGCGTAAGTGCCTGTTCTCCGGCCTCTATCCACAGACGATCGACAGCTTCGACTTCGCCGCCTGGAAGAGCGTGCCTGCCCTTGGTAGCTGCGTGCCGTTGCCGCTTCACTTCCGCAACAACGGCTACGGCGTGTATGGCGCGGGCAAGCTCCTGCACGAAGGGGCGGGGGGCGACTTCTACACGGAGTACGGCCACGGGGTCGACTATGGCCCACACCCCTGGCTCGGGGAAGGGCCTGCCCAGTTTACGCCCCATCCGCGACAGTATGATCTGTGGGAGGGGCATCTCCCCCTGTGGGACATGCATCGCGATCTGAATTTCGGCCCCCTCAGCGACGTGCCGGAATGGAAGCCGGGCGCCATCGAGGGCAAGCCAGGCGCCAAGGGCTGGCACTACCGCGATGCGACGCCCTTCCGCTACGTCAGCGACGAGGATCGGGACAGGATGCCCGATGAGATCACGGTCGACTGGGCCGTGGACGTCATCAAGCGCGACCATGACCAGCCCTTCTTCCTTGGCGTCGGCCTGACCAAACCCCACACGCCGCTCTACGTCCCCGACGAGTATTTCGCCCGCTTCCCCATCGAGGAGGTCACCTTGCCTCCCTATCTGGAGAACGATCTGGACGACTGCGCCTTGGCTCTCCGCAATCGCTGGGCCTGGGGTTTCCAGAAGTTCAGAGCCCTGATCGACGCGGGTGGCACCCCGGACTGGCGCGCCTTCGTGCAGGCATACCTGGCGACGGTGGCCTTTGTGGACGACCAGGTTGGCAGGCTCATGGAGGCGCTGGAATCCGGTCCTCACGCCGACCATACCGTGGTCGTCTTCACGAGTGATAACGGCTACCACCTCGGCGAGAAGGACTGCATCCAGAAATGGCATCTCTGGGACGAGTCCACGCGTCTGCCCCTGCTGATCCACGCACCGGGCGCCAAGGGCATGGGCCGCGACTGTGCCCATCCGGTCTCCCACATCGACCTCTACCCGACCCTGGTCGAGCTCTGCGGCCTGCCACCCCAGCCCCACCAGGGCGAGCAGTACGCTCTGGACGGTCACTCCCTCGTGCCGTTTCTTGGGAACCCAGAGGGCGCCAACTGGGAGGGCCCCGACGTGGCCCTTATCGGCATCCGCGATGGCCAGGACCCGCCGCATTTCTCCGTCTGTTCCGGGCGGTACCGCTACACACTGTGCGCCAGCGACGAGGAAGAGCTGTACGATCACGTCGAGGATCCACACGAGTGGATCAACCTGGCAGCCAACCCGCCCCATGCGGACACGAAGAGGCAGCTGCGCGAGGAGCTACGTACACTCCTGACCGCGTCCACTGTCCCCAAGGACTACCGGCCAGCCAAACTGGGGCGCTGCTGAGGAACGAGGTCCCGCTTCGGCCTCTTCCGCCCCAGAGGGCCATGGGCTCTGGGGATCGATGGGGGCGTGGTTGATCGGGCGTATTGCCGCGCTACTCTGAAGGGACTGCGGACGGCAACAGACCAAAGGACAGCCCATGCCAGCACCGAAGCGCCCCAATGTCGTTTTCGTTCTCACCGATGATCAGGGCTATCCGCCGATGGGATGCCATGGACACCCCTTCATCCAGACCCCGAATCTGGATACGTTCCACGGCGAGTCGACGCGTTTCGAGCAGTTCCACACGGGCACGACATGCGCTCCGACCCGCTCGGGGCTGATGACGGGGCACTACTGCAACTCGACCGGCGTGTGGCACACCATTGGCGGTCGGTCGCTGCTGCGGGGCGACGAGTGGTCGCTGCCCACGGCCCTGAGCGATGCGGGCTACCGGACGGGTCTGTTCGGCAAGTGGCATCTGGGGGATGACTACCCCTACCGGCCGCAGGATCGCGGGTTCCAGCGGGTGGTCTGCCACGGCGGGGGCGGCATCAGCCAGCAACCCGATTACTGGGGCAACGACTACTTCGACGACACCTATATGGTCGATGGCGAGCCCACAGCCTACGAGGGCTACTGCACGGACGTCTTCTTCCGCGAGGCCCTGGCCTTCATCGAGGCCAATCGGGAGAATCCCTTCTTCGCCTACATCTCCACCAATGCGCCCCACGGGCCTTGGAATGTGGAGCCCCAGTATCGCGCCCTCTATACCGACCACACGGAGAGCGAGAACTACGCCCGCTTCCTCGGCATGATCACGAACATCGACGAGAATTTCGGGCAGTTGCGCGAGAAGCTCCGGGAGCTCGGCATCGAGGACAACACGATCCTCATCTTCATGAGCGACAATGGCCAGACGGGCGTGGGCGACCCCTCGGCGAAGATGTACAACGCGGGCATGCGGGGGTTCAAGAGCAGCCCCTACGACGGCGGTCACCGGGTGCCGTTCCTGATCCGCTGGCCCGACGGCGGAATCTCGACCGCGCGCTACATCGAGCAACTGACCAGTTACGTCGATTTCATGCCCACCATCCTCGATCTCTGTGGCGTGGCTGTGCCCGCCGAGCGTTCCTTCCACGGCGAAAGCCTGCGGCCGCTGCTGGAGGGCAAGGTGGACGGGCATTGGACCGAACGGGTGATCACGACCGATACGCAGCGCGTGGCCCATCCGCTGAAATGGCGCTGGAGCTGCGTGATGAAGGACACGTGGCGGCTGGTCAACCGCGCCGAACTCTACAACATCGCCGACGATCCGGGCCAGAAGAGCGATGTGGCGGCGCAGAATCCCGCGATGGTGGGCGAGCTACAGGCGGCATACGAGAACTGGTGGGACCTCTGCGCCACCCAGATCGACGACGACATTCCCATCTCCATCGGCGCCGATGAACAGGAGACGGCCGTGCTCAAAACCCACGACATCCGCAATGAGCAGGACCATCTGGGCGTCTGGGACCAGTCGCAGGTGCGGCGTGGCGACCGGGCGCACGGCTGGTGGGAGATCATGGTGGAGACGGCAGGGGAGTACGAATTCGACCTGCGTCGCTGGCCTCGCGAGGCCGGACACCGCGTCCGCAGCGGCATCGAGGGGGACGACGTGGAGTACCGGAAGGACTGGATTCAGCCCGGTGCCGAGGGCACCTACTCCGGCGGCGTGGCCCTGAACATCGACACCGCCGGGCTCGATGTCTCCGGCCTGCCTACCAAATGGATCCCCGTGGACCCGGAGGACCAAGGCGCGATCATCCGCATCCACCTGCCCGCCGGCCCGCGCCATGTGCGAGCGCAGTTCTCCGCCGCCGGTCCGGGCTTCTACTCGTCGGCATACTACGTGTACGTGCGGCGAGTGGGGGATTGAGCATCGGAGCGCCGAAGACCATGCAAAACAGACTGTCACGCAGAGCATTCCTGAGGACCGCATCCGCGAGCGCGTGCGCCGGTCTGGTTGCGCCATCGATTGGCGCGGCCGCGCCGGGCGAAAAGCCGAACATCCTGTTCATCCTGGTCGATGATCTGGGCAAGGAGTGGATCAGTTGCTACGGCGCGGAGGACATCGAGACGCCGCAGATCGATGCGCTTGCCGCTGGCGGGATGACCTTCCACAACGCCTACTCGATGCCGCAGTGCACGCCGTCGCGGGCGACGTTGCTGACTGGCACGTACCCCTGGCGGAACGGGTTCGTGAACCACTGGGATGTGCCGCGCTGGGGTGTGGGGTACTTCGATTGGAAGCAGAAGCGGAACACGACGTTCGCGCGTCTGATGAGGGATCTCGGCTATGCGACCTGCGCGGCGGGCAAGTGGCAGATCAATGACTTCCGGATCGAGCCGCAGGCGATGCGGAAACACGGCTTCGACGATTGGGCCATGTGGACTGGCTACGAGTCCGGCAACAAGCCCAGCGGCGCGCGCTATGCAGATGCCTACATCAACACTCCGGACGGCAGCAAGACGTACCAGGGGCAGTTTGGGCCGGATGTCTATGCCGACCACCTCATCGACTTCATGAAACGGCACAAGGGCGAGCCCATGTGCCTCTATTTCCCGATGGCCCTCACCCACGGCCCGTTCACGGCCACCCCGGATGAGCCGGACGTCAAGACTCGACTCGACAAGCACAAGGCCATGGTCCGCTACACCGACAAGCTGGTCGGACGGCTGGTCGGAGCTCTCGATGAACTGGGTATCCGCAGACGCACCATCGTGATCTTCACCACCGACAATGGCTCGGGCGGCGGGGTCACGGGCAGTCTGAAAGGGCACAAGGTCAAAGGCGCCAAGGGGAAGGAATCCGAGCCCGGCGTGTGCGAGCCGTTTGTCGTCAACTGCCCGGGCCTCGTGCCTGCTGGTGTGGAGACCGATGCCCTGACCGACTTCACCGACCTCCTGCCGACGTTCGTGGAGCTCGGCGGGGGCAAGGTCCCGGACGATCTCACGATCGATGGCGTGTCCATCGCCCCGGTCATCCTCGGCAAAGCGAAGGACTCGAGTCGGCAGTGGATCATGGCTCTCGGGCATGGCCCCGCGAAGCTGGACAAGGATGGCGTGCGCGGCAAGAAGGACTTCGCCACCCGCGTCATTCGCGACAAGCGGTTCAAGGTCTGGATCGCAAACGAGAGGAAGATCATCCGCCTGCATGATCTACAGGAGGATCCGTGGGAGAAGACGAACCTGCTGGGCAGCGACCTGGCCGAACACAAACAGGCCCTGCAGAAGTTCCAGGCTGTCCTCGATGCGCTGCCCGACAAGGATGCCCGCCCACTCTACGAGCCGAGGACAGCGAACCCGTGGGACAAGAAGCCGGGCGACATGACGAAGCCAAGGAAGAAGCCAAGGAAGAAGGCATAGACCGAGCAGGTCCGCGACCTCAAGATGCTCGGATAGGAGACGCCGTGATCACGATCGCACTACCCATCCTCGCTGTGCTTAACTTGCTCTGCCTGGGCGTCTACTGGCTCGACAAGCTCAAGGCGAAGTGGGGCAGGACGAGAATCCCGGAGTCGAGGCTGTTGCTGTTCACGTTCCTTGGGCCGCTGGGATCGGTCGCGGGGGTCTGGTGGGTGCGGCACAAGAACCGGAAGGTCTCGTACCTGCTGAAGTACTTCCTCGTGCTGCTGCTGAGCATTGCGGGGCACGTGGGCCTGCCTTGGCTGATTTGTACAGGTAGGTAGAGGGTGAGCCTCGCATCAGCCCCGAGAGGCGCCGTAGCGGGGGGAGATCCGGCTTTGAGTGTGGGAGGGTCCTCGGGCAGTCGCGGCACGTGGCATCCCTCCCACATTCAGGAAGATCCTTGCATCTTTCCTGGCGGGTGGCCTATAGTGCGGGCCAGAACGAGTCTGTTGCCGCCCGTGTGTCCCCGGCAGGAATGCGGCGGCGCGACCACCGGACCACAAGGGGAACCTGCTGTGAAATATGTCGAAAAGTACGCTGGCGAGATCGCGCAGTTCGTGAAAGTCACCGGCAAGCTGGCTGCCAATGGGTACGTGACCGGCTACGGCGGGAACGCCGCGTGGAAGCTGGAGGACGACTTGATCATCATCACGCCGACGATGATGAACAAGGGCGACATCACCAGCGCCGATGTGGTGTTCATCAACATGGCCGGCGACACGGTCGAGGGCACGCGCCGCCCCACCGGGGAACGGCCGATGTATATCAAGTTCTTCAACGACCGCCCGGACATCATGTCCGTGATCCACTGCCACGCCCCCAACGTCGGTACCTTCGCGATCATCGAAGGGGAGAATCCGCTGATGCGCCCCTTCTTCCCGGAGACGGCGCACGAGGTGGGACCGGTGCCAGTCGTGCCGTATGGCGAGCCGCTGACGCAGCAACTGGCGGACAACTTCGAGCCGTTCATCCGCAAGTACAACAGCTTCATCATGGAGAACCACGGGCTGGTGACCATGAGCCCGGAGGGGATCGGGTACACCATGATGAACGTCGAGCTGTTGGAGGCATCCGCGTACTCCATCCTGCAGGCCATGGTGGCGGGACGGAAGCTCAAGGAGATGTCGCGCGAAGCCATCGAAGGGCTGGACAATGTCATGAAGCAACGCAACTGCCCGATGTTCGGCGCGCCCGGCGTCTATGAATCGCTCGTAGAACTCTACTTCTGAGGAGGACGTGGATATGAATGACAACAGCTACGCGCTAGCGAAAGCGCAATACGCGGCCTTTGGCGTGGATACGGATGCGGCGATTCAGCAGGCCTTGGCGATCCCCATCTCCCTGCACTGCTGGCAGGCGGATGACAACGTGGGCTTCGAGGGGCAGGACGGGGTCAGCGGCGGCGGCATTCTGGCGACCGGGAATCATCCCGGGCGCGCCCGCACGGCCGATGAGGTCCGGCAGGATTTGGCGAAGTCCATGTCTCTGATCCCTGGCATCCAGCGGGTGAATGTGCACTCCTACTACGCGGAGTTCGACGATGGCTTTGTCGACCGCGACCAGCTTGAGCCGAGACATTTCCAGAAGTGGATGGACTGGGCCAAGGAACTGGGCATCGGGCTGGATTTCAACCCCAGTTTCCACGCGCACCCGAAGGCCAACGATGGCTTCACCCTCTCGCATGCGGATGCGGAGATCCGGGAATTCTGGATCGAGCACGGCAAGCGGGCCCGCAAGATCGCCCAGGCCATGGCCATCGCCACGGGCAGCCCCTGCAATGT
>JABGQJ010000310.1 GCA_018648945.1 Victivallales bacterium | reverse complement strand
CCGTATACAAGCCCAAATGGGAAGCCCGTGGTTGCTTGCTGCCCTCCGCAACACTAGAGTCCCCGTGGGGGACAACCGGAAAACGCGACATGCACTGCCTCGCTCTCGCCCTCGCCGTTCCTGCGGATGGCCTGCCGCCCGGGCCCGATGGACGGGCCTCCGTGTTGCTTGGGGATCGCCGATGAAGGTGACTCAGGCACAACGCCATGCTGCGGTGTGGGCCACGATCAACGACGCGGTCGTCGCCATCGATCTAGATGGGAGGATCGTGCTGCTCAACCCGGCAGCGGAGAAGTTGCTTGGCTGTTCCGAGGCGGACGCGATGGGCTCGCCGGTCTCGCGCTTCTGCCCTGAGGATCGGCACGCACAACAAGCGGAGGTGACTCGTCGCGTGCTTGAGATGGGGTCGGTTCTGGACGTCGAAGACGAGTGCCTGACTGCGGACGGGTGCCGCGTGCCTGTCGAGATTACGCTGAGTCGGCACGATGACGAACAGGGGAACCACATCGGCGTCACCGCCGTGTTGCGCGACATCACCGAGCGTAAGCGGGCGGCGGAGAAGTTGCGCGAGAGCGAGGAGCGCTTCCGGGCCGCATTCGATTCGGCCCAGGACTGCGTGCTGATCTGGGACAAGGACTACAACTACCTGTACGCCAACCAGGCAGCGGTCGACCACGTGGGCACCACTCTCGACAAGGTCGTCGGCAAGAGCATCCGCGACGGATTGGGGCATATCCCCGACTTCATGCAGCTCTGGATGGACCGCATCGATCACGTCCTGGCGACTGGGGAGAAGCTGCGCGTCCAGGACCAAACAGAGATGCAGGGGCGCGTATACCACACCGACTCGATCCTCACCCCGATCCGGGATGCCGACGGCACAGTCACGTCGGTGTGCTGCGTGTATCGCGACCTTACCGAACTGAAGCAGGTCGAAGAGGCAATGGAGAGGCGCCTCGTGGCGCTGACTCAACCCCTGGACGATGCCAACGAAGTAGCCTTCGAGGACCTGTTCAACCTGGGCGATATCCAACGCCTTCAGGACGAATTCTCCAACGCCACCGGCGTCGCTTCGATCATCACGCAGGTGGACGGCACCCCCATCACCAAGCCCAGCAACTTCTGCCGTCTATGCAACGGCATCATTCGCGAGACAGAGAAGGGCCGCGCCAACTGCTACAAGTCCGACGCCGCGCTGGGGCATGTGGATCCCCACGGCCCCACCATTCAGCCATGCATGAGCGGGGGGTTATGGGATGCCGGCGCCGCCATCTCGGTCGGGGGCAAACACATTGCCAACTGGCTGATCGGGCAGGTGCGAGACGACACGCAGACCGAGGAGAAGATGCGCGAGTATGCCCGCGAAATCGGGGCCGATGAAGGGGCTGTTGTCGAGGCTTTCCGCGACGTGCCCGCCATGTCGCGCGAGCAGTTCGGGCGGATTGCCCAGGTCCTGTTTACCCTTGCCAACCAGTTGTCCACCACTGCCTACCAGAATGTGCAGCAGGCGCGCTTCATTACCGAACGGAAGCGGGCCGAGGAGGAGAAGAGGAAGCTGGAGGAACAGTACCACCGAGCCCAGAAGGTAGAGTCCATTGGGCGGCTAGCCGGCGGGGTCGCACACGATCTGAATAACCTGCTTTCCCCTATCCTCGGCTATGGGGAGATGCTGTTGGATGACCTCGGGCCCGAGGATGAGCGCCGGGAGTCCGTGGACGAGATCCTGCGCGCGGGATTCCGGGCTCGGGATCTGGTGCGGCAACTGCTGGCCTTCAGCCGCAAGCAGACGCTGGAATACAGGCCAGTCGATATGGGCGAGGCGGTGAGGAGGTTCGAGAAGCTGTTGAGGCGCGCAATCCGGGAAGACATTGAGATCAGGATCATCCCGTCCCCCAATATTCCCACAGTCATGGCGGATATCGGCCAAGTGGAGCAGGTGATCATGAACCTGGCAGTGAACGCCGGCGCTGCCATGCCAGAGGGGGGAGTGCTGACCATCGAGACCGCACTCGTGGTGCTGGACGAGGACTATGCGGACGCACACCAGGACGTGCAGCCGGGCACCTATGTCATGCTTGCCGTCAGCGACACGGGGTGCGGCATGGACGAGGAGACTCGCGGACACGCGTTCGACCCGTTCTTCTCCACCAAGGGAGAGCAAGGCACGGGGTTGGGTCTGGCCACGGTCCACGGCATCGTCAAGCAGCATGGCGGCAACATTTGGCTCTACAGCGAAGCGGGCAAGGGAACGACCTTCAAGATCTACCTCCCCGTCTCCGGGCAGGCCCCCGCCGAAGGGGGTCCTCCCGGCCGCCGCGCGGCCGTTGGCCCGGAGGGCAACGAGACAGTCCTGCTGGCCGAGGATGAGGAGCAGGTGCGCCATCTGGCACGCGCGATTCTCAAGCAGCAAGGCTATACGGTCCTGGTAGCCGAGAACGGCAGCGATGCATTGGCGATCCTGGACCAACACGACGGGCCGGTGCATCTCCTGCTGACCGATGTGATCATGCCGGGGCTGAACGGCAAGGAGCTATTCCTCCAGGCCGCCGAGCGACTCCCCGACCTGAAGGTGCTCTACATGTCTGGCTACACCGGCAACGTGCTTGCCCATCACGGCATGCAGGACGAGGATCCGCCGTTTATCCAGAAGCCCTTTGCGGTCCGTGCCTTGACTGCAAAGGTGCGAGAGGTGCTTGACCAGGGGTAGGGATACGAGTCGTGCCAACGGCTCAGGCCCCAACCTGGCGGAAGGAGCATGTGCGTCCCTCACTCCTGCGCTGCGGCCTGCCCCTTCGCGGCTTCCTGGCGGTGCTGCTCAAGGAGCTTCTGGTAAGCCGGGTAGAAGCCTGTGGGCATGCGGTGGTCGTAGTTCCGCCTTCCATGCCGGACGACGAAGCAATGACTACAGAAGTGGACGTAGATCTCAGCCTTGCCCTTCCTGAACGTCGCGGTCTCAATGTGCTCGCACTTGCAGGGCTCTTTCCGCTTGAGGACGATCAACTTGCTCAACCGGGCGATTTCGGCCTTGTCGGTGATCGTGAACTCGGTCTTCTCGCCGCGGATCGACCTGAAGGCAATCTCGGTCGCCTCCGCGAACGCGAACGGCAGTTTCGGCATTGCCGGCAGCTTCTCTCCGCCGCTGCTGGCCAGACAGGCGAAACCCATACTTGCCACGCACAGCGCCCTGATGTTCCTCAGTCTCATCTTTGACCTCCCAGGAATAGCCGGTTTGCGGTCCTGCATGGAAACGCCACTTAATCTGGAATCTGGACGGCAAGGCCGGGGGCGTCAAGGGACCGGAACCGCCGGTTGCATGGATCGCCATCCTCCAGTTCCTGGGGTGCCAGACGGGTCCGCAGACCACATGTCCGCAGTCGCGGTGCCGATGCCGGTAGCACCATAGCCGTTGCCGCAATAGAAGAGCCGCAGCCGGTTGGGCTCCTGGACAACGCAGGGGTACTCGACCATCTGCGATTCCCAGGAGGAGGCCGGATTGGGGAGGAGGGAGAGATTGCCGTCGCCCTCCCCGCGATGCCATTGGTAGCCATCGGCACTCACGGCCTCGGACATGGAGTAGTAGCCCCAGCGCGTGCCGATGCCGCAGTAGAGCATGCGGTAGGAATCGCCATCCCGCCAGACGAAGGGAGCGGCCACCGCAATGTCCTCGTTCGGCACATCGCGCCGGGGACTCAGGATCAACTGGTGATCGGTCCAGCGGAACCCGTCCGTGCTGTGGCAGACGGCGCAGTGCTTCTCTTGATCGACGGTCACATCGGGGTTCCTCG
This sequence comes from Victivallales bacterium, assembly GCA_018648945.1. Next base: position 4,753 of record JABGQJ010000310.1, on the reverse strand, counting down.
TCCCAGTCGCCAGCGTGTAGTACATGCGGTAGCGCACGGTCCCGTCCGGCAGGATATCCTCCAGGATCGTGCCACCCCCGGCAACGCCCCGGTTCGTGGGGAATTCCGCCGTTTGGTCGCCCGTGATCAACGGTTCTGGGGAATGCCGTTCGAAGTGAATGCCGTCGTCGCTGACTGCCAAACCGATGCCCGGGAACGACTGCAGGCCCAGATCCGTTCCCTCGTGACCGCTGTAGTACAGATGCCACCGGTTGCCAAAGCGATGGATGCAGGGCAGGACACACCACTTGGCATCGAAGCAGCCGGCTTCCCCCACATCGAGGACCACGCCATGGCGTGAGAACTGCCGCGGAGCATCAGCCGGAGCCGTAGCCAGGCAGATGCGCTGGCGCCCCTCGGCATCGGCACCGGAGTAGTAGAGCCGGTATGCGTCGCCGACTCTCACCGCGAAGGGATTCATGCACCGCCCGCTCTCCTCGGGGAAAGCGGGATCGGGAGGCAGGATGGGATTCGCTGGATCGCGTTGCCACTGGAAACGGGCAAACATAGGGGGCCTCTCCCATGCGCGGCTACGTGCAATGACGGGTCACCGGAGGCCGAGAACGTCCTGCATGTCGTACATGCCCGGATTGGCAACGGCCAGAAAGCGGACGGCCCGGAGCGCGCCCTTGGCAAAGGTCTCGCGGCTGGATGCCTTGTGGGTCAACTCCACCCGCTCGCCGTCGGTGGCGAAAATGACGGTGTGGTCGCCGACCACGTCGCCGCCCCGCACGGCATGCATGCCAATCTCGCGCTTGGTGCGAGCGCCGACCTGGCCGACCCGGCCATGTACGGTGTCGTCGGCATAGCTGCGATCGGTGGACTCGGCGAGGATCTGGCCCAGCCGCTCAGCCGTGCCGCTGGGGGCATCCTTCTTCCGGTTGTGGTGCATCTCCACGACCTCGATGTCATAGTCCTCCCCAAGCAGGGGTGCGACCTTGGCACAGAGGCTGAAGAGCAGGTTGATGCCGACGCTCATATTCGGTGCCAGGACGATTCGCGCCCCTTGCTCGGCCAACTTCGCGACCTCGGCCTTGTCCGCATCGGTCATGCCAGTGGTGCCGATGATCAAAGTCGCGCCCACAGCGGCGGCCCTGGGGGCGCAGGCCAGCGTGTTGGCGGGAGCGGTGAAGTCGATCATGGCATCGGCCCCGGTCAGGGCCGTGTCCACATCTGCGACGATGGGTACGCCCAGTCTGTCACCGCCAGCGAGGAGCCCGGCATCCTGGCCGAGGAATACACTGCCCGGGATCTCGGTGGCCCCCGCCAATTCGAGATCTTCAGCCGCAACAATGTGCTGCACGAACATCCGGCCCATACGGCCGGCAGCGCCAAGAACAGTTACACGAATCATGAGAGTTCCTCCGGGGGGGGGGAGAATGGAATGATGGAAGAATGGAATACTGGGGGAATACTGGAATGATGGAATGGTGGAATGATGGGATGGCGGGGGGATGGGGGCTCTTTCCTTCTCGTCCTTTCCGTCGCTTTTGTCCCCTTCGTCACTTCCATCCGATTCGTCCGATCCCTTCCCCTCCCCCATCGCTTTCCTCCCCTCCTTTCCCATCATTCCCTCATTCCACTATTCCACCATTCCCTCTTTCTTTTCCGCCTTCTTCCGAGCGGTCTTGACGGGATCGACCCGGCCGCGTCTTGCCTCGTCAAAGGACACGTAGCTCTGCAGCACTTCGACCGCTCGCTTGAGTTGGCGGTCCTCGACCTTGACCGGATCGCCCGTGCCGTTGATGCCGGACTCTGCCATGGCCAGGTTGCGGTGTTCTTCCTCGGTAAGCGTGACCTCGATGTCCGGGGAAACTCCCTTCTTGTGAATGACCTTGCGGCTCGGGGTGTAGTACATGGCGGTGGTCAGGCGCAAGGCGCTGCCGTCGGGCAGGTCGATGACGTTCTGCACCGAGCCTTTGCCGAAGGTCCTCTCGCCCACCAGAACGGCTCGCCGATGGTCGCGCAGGCAGCCGGCCATGATCTCCGCCGCGCTGGCGCTGCCGCCGTTGACCAAGATCGCGAGGGGCACATCCTTGGGGACGCGCCAGCCGCGTCTGGGCACTGCGAACTCCTCCTTCTGCGAGGGACGTCGCCCTTCGGTGGAGACCACCAGAGCGCCGGGCTTGAGGAACAAGCTGCAGATGTTCACCGCTGACTTGAGCAACCCGCCAGGGTTGTTCCGCAGATCGATGATCACGCTCTGCGCGCCCTGCTCCAGCAGTCCGCGCAGCTTGGTTTCCAGCGCTTCCGCGGTGGGATCGCTGAACTGCATCACGCGGACGTAGCCAACCTTGGTGCCCTCCACCAAGCGGTCGTCCTTGACGGTCACGACCGGGATCCGTTCGCGGGTGACCGTTACATCAAAGGTCTTCTTGGTGCGCGGGCGGTGCAGAGTGATGGTTACGTCCGTGCCTACCTTTCCCTTCAGCTTGCCCACTGCATCGTGGATCTTGAGCCCCCGCGTGCTCTCGCCCTCGATGCGCACGATCCGATCCCCCGCCTGGAGGCCGGCGCGGGCGCCCGGCATGTCCTCCATGGGAGACATCACCGTCAGCCAATCGTCCCGCATGGTGACGGTGACGCCGAGACCGCCAAACTCGCCTTCCGTCTCCTCCCGCATGTTCTGGAACTGCTGGGGAGGCATGAAGTCGCTGAAGGGATCGAGGGAATTGACCATCCCGTGCAGGGCGTTGTAGATCAAGTCCTCGTAGCCGACCTTGTCACCATCGACGTAGTCCTTGCGGACGAGGTGAATCACCCGCATCATGACGCCGATCTTCTCGAAGGCGTTCTCTTCGTCGGCCGCCTTGGCCTCGGCCGAATACACCTGGTAGCCGACGAACAGGTTGAACGTCAGCACACTGGCCAGGATTGCCAGCCAGACTCGGGCTCGTTTGCTCATGGCACCCTCGGAGAAAGCGGGCAGTAACCTACTACAGGATCTTGCCGGCGAGGTAAGTCTTGAGTTGATCCAGGGACACCCGTTCCTGGGTCATGGCATCACGATCACGGACGGTGACGGCTTGGTCTTCGAGGGTCTCGAAGTCCACGGTCACGCAGTAAGGCGTGCCGATCTCATCCTGGCGGCGGTAGCGCTTGCCGATGGAACCGGTGACGTCGTATTCGGCACGGAAGGCCTTGCGCAGGGCGGTGTAGACTGGCTCCGCCGTGTCGCCCAGCTTCTTCGACAGCGGCAGCACGGCCACTTGAACGGGGGCGATGCAGGCGGGCAGGCTCAGGGAGATGCGTTCGGCTTGGGCCTTGCCTTCCTTCTGCGTGTCGGCCATGTCCTCGCGGTAGCCCTTGCAGAGCAGCGCCAGGCAGATGCGATCCAGGCCGCAGGAGGTCTCGACCACGGTCGGGAAGTAGCGCTCGTTGGCTTCCTGGTCGAAGTATTTCAGGTCCTTGCCCGAGTATTCCGTGTGGCGGGACATGTCCCAGGTGCCGCGATGGTGGACGCCTTCCATCTCGCCCCAGCCGAAGGGGTAGAGGAACTCGATGTCCAGCGCCGCCTTGGCGTAGTGGGCCAGCTTCTCGTGGTCGAGAATGCGCAGTTGGTCCTCGGGGAAGCCGAGATACTCTGTGTAGAAGTTCCAGCGCTGCTGGCGCCAGTAACTGTACCAATCCATCGCATCCGCGTCCTTGCAGAAGAACTCCATCTCCATCTGCACGAATTCGCGACTGCGGAAGGTGAAGAAGCGGGGATTGATCTCGTTGCGGAACGCCTTGCCGGTCTGGGCGATGCCGAAGGGGAGCTTCTGACGACTGGTGATGCGCACCTGGTCGAAGTCCACGAAAATCGGCTGGCAAGTCTCGGCCCGCAGGTAGGCGGCGTGGTCTTCGTCGAACACGGGGCCGACGAAGGTCTTCATCATCAGGTTGAACTCGCGGGGCTCGGTCAGCTTGGTGGAGCCACAGGCCGGACAGACGGTCTTGTCCACCATCTGGTCTTCCCGGTGCCGCTTCTTGCACTCCAGGCAGTCGATCATCGCATCGCTGAACTGATCGAGATGGCCGGAGGCCTCCCAGACGCGGGGATTGCAGATGATGGTGGAGTCCAGCCCGACCACGTCCTGGCGGTCTTCGACCATGTATTTCCACCAGAGCGCCTCGACCGCGCGCCGCATGGTCACGCCATAGGGACCGTAATCCCAGAAGCCGTTGATGCCCTCGTAGATCTCGGAGCTCTGAAAGATAAAGCCGCGACGCTTGCACAGCGCCACCAGCTTCGCCATCGTGTCGTTTTCGCGGGGCTTGGCCATTCGATACCATCCTTACGTTCTAATACGCCACATGCGTAGGAAAATCCAGAACCGCGTACTATAGCGCGCGAAGAGCCACGCCCAAGCGCGGGGAAACCCGGATGGGCGCTCGATCCCCGGCATTCTCTCCGTGCGACTGGAGCGGTCAGCCTGCGTGGGAAGCCCGCCTTCCCGTCCCGAGCGGTCGGGGAGAGTGGGAAAATGGGGGATGTCACCCCCCGACATGGCATGACTTGCTACGGCATGCCAGATTACACGTGTCATCCCATTCCCACACACAGCGCTGCCCCTGGGAGCAACCATGAGCAATACCATGCTGGCTGAACCTGAGACTCAGGCCGTTGCGGATGACGGCGGCGACGTCGTGATGCAGATCCCCCCCAAGTTCGCGCAATCGCCACGCATCCAGAGGCTGGCGCAGCGCAGCCGCGACCTGGCCATCGGCGGCA
>JABGQJ010000031.1 GCA_018648945.1 Victivallales bacterium | reverse complement strand
AATCTGCTCCGCTGTGGCTTCGGTCAAGAGCTTGCCGTCCACGTAGTACTTGATCCCGGCCGCGCTCCACTCAATCCCGTAGGTATGGAAGGCATCGGCTACGCGGAACCCGAGATTGTGGTGTTCGGTGTAGACGCTCTTCCCTTTCATGTTCGGGCGCCAGTCATGGATGGACCACCACAGTTCTTTGTCCTTGGCCAACTTCCTCGGCTGTCTGTGGTCCCCGAACATCTCGAACATGTCCAGTTCCGTGTTGTTCCCCGTGGCCCAGAACGAACTCGTCACCTCGGCGTCGGCAGCCTTGGACCTGATCTCCATGTACCCGTACTTGAACATCCGCCGGCCGATGAAACAGGCCGTTGTGATGTCCCCGTATTTGCCCCCCTTGGGGGCGGCGGGGCTGAACGGGAAATCCGGTTCCCACCGAGTCTCAAGCATCAGCTTCCCGTCCTCCAGCCGGTAGTTCCTGCCGGAGAACTGAGAGGGTGCTCTTCCCTTCCAGACCTTCCGTTTGGGGCTGTCTGGATCACGGTAGATAGGTTTGCCGTCCTCGAACTTGCCGACGATGCACCACTTCTCTTCGTCTATCTCACGCCCCTCGAACTCGTCGCTGACGTCCTGATTCAGCACCCAGTTTCCCGTGTTCTTCGGATCGGTGTGGGGATAGACGGGCTCCGCGGCCCTAATGCCCAGGCCGGTGGCAAGTGTGAGCATGGCCAGTCGCCGTTTTAGGTTGTGCATTGCGGGTCTCCGGTCTGGGGTAGCGCGGGCGTCCCTGGGAGCGCGGGCGTCTCGCCCGCACCCTCTTCTCCCGCATGAATGCGGGAGGACAGGAACATCGAACATCGAGCGCCGAACGCCCAACATCGAATGGCGAAGGAAGAAGATGCGGGCGGGACGCCCGCGCTCCCAGGGGGGGACGCCAGTGGCAGCCATACTCGCATGTCCTGCTGGCCGCGGTTCAGCCAGGCGTAGTTGGGAATGAGGCGGATGGGGATGGGCTCGAACTCGCTCTTGGGAAGCTCGTTGTAGAGCTTGGCGGTCCAGTCTGGATTGCGGTCGCCTTCCCGCGACCATCTTCGGACCGCCTCGACGAACACCGTGGGGCAGCTTCCCTCATTGGCCCGAGTTCTCCCTCAGCTTCCGGGCTGCTGCCAGTGCCCGCTCGCGTTGCCCGCCGCCCAGGCCATGCCGGTAGTAGTGCTCGGGGGGATAGTGGTAGGAGTGCCGCTTCATCTCTGGGTCGTCGACATCCTGGCTCAGGCAGCAGTCGAAGCGCATCATCACCGTGTGCTGGGTCTCCCGGCCCTTCCCTGCCATGGTGTTGTGGCACAGGCCCCAGGTGATGCCCCGGCCGTCCTCCGTGTCCGTGAACGCGTCCGGCACAAATGGCCCCGGCGCATCCGGCATCAGCGACACAATGGACGCAATCTCGAAGTTTGCCCCGTCCTTGGCGTACTGCACGGTGAAGTGCTCGTTCCCATCCTTGATCACCAGCGCGGCAATGCCTTCCCGGAAAGGGAACATGCCCGTCTCGTGCCCGGAGTTGAGAACCGGGTTCTGCGGGTGCTTCTCGAACGGGCCAAGCGGGTCGTCGGCGATGGCCAGGCCAGTCATGCGCACCAGATTGGGATCGCCATCGAGATCGGACTTGTGATACAGGTAGATCCGGCCCTTGTAGACCAAGGGATAGGGATCGTGGATGGAATAGCCATCCCACTCGTCCGGAGCGCCGTTCGGGATGACGATCTGGTTTGCCGGCGTCCACGGCCCATCGGGCGAATCGGCCCACGATACCGCCACCGGACAGTCATCCCCGCGCTGCGATGGATGGATCTTGAAAGCCTGGTAGTAGAGGTAGTAGCGGCCCTGCCACTCCAGAATGTCGGGCGTGGAGACCGAGCGCCAGCCCGGCTCCGGCTCCGGCGGACGCGGGACGGCAGCTCCCTGCTCTTCCCAGACGAAACCGTCCGCCGAAGTGGCGTACCAGATCTCGCACAGATCCCAATCTCGCGCGGGGATGGTGTCCGTGCATCCCTCCGGGCCCTGTGGGCTGGTGGGCGTGTGGCGATGCGTATACCAGACGTAGTACTTCCCTTCACGGAAGAGTACCTTTGAGGGGTCGCGACGAGTGATCGTGCCGTCGTGGTCGTTGTAGTCCAGCCCCTCCAGCTTGGTGTACTTGAACTGCGTATACAGCTCGTTGTGCTCCGGGCGAGGGGCAGAGTACGCGGCGTAGTTGCGCTCCAGGGCCGCACTTAGCGGACCCTCCGGCCTTGTCTTCGGGAGCGTGTGTGGGAACGCGTGTTGCCGTTTGGGAGAATCCGTCACTGCAGGCCCTCCTTCAGTTCGATATCGATGAAGCGGAATAGGCCACGTACTTGGTGCCATCGACGGCCCTGACCGAGCAAACGGCATACATCGGCGTCTTGTGGGAACCGCTCATCGGGGTGGAACTCCAAAGTCGCTTGCCGGTGCTGCCGTCCAGACAGCAGACGTGGCCGTCCGCATTCGCGGCGAGCACATCGTCGGTCCCATCGCCCGTCAAGTCGTCGCACCATAGGTCATGAATCATGTACCCCGCCAACTCGTTGCGCCAAACGGTCGTCCCTTCGGGATCCACCCGCAGCACCGTTTCCTCGTAGGAGGCCGCCGCGATGAACGTATCGGGCCCGGCCTTGCCGGTCCGGACCTTCTGGATCGTGAATCCCGTGTCCAGGCTAGTCACGCCAGCGATGGCTTGGCGGAGAGCACATGGATGCCCGAGCCTGGGATATAGCTCAGATCCGCCAGCCATTCCGACATTTCCTTGCACGTCAAGGGCTGACTTGTCGAGGTCAGTTCCAGCAGACACTTGATCGCTCATTGGACGCTCTGATTCGGCTGCACCGGCTTCGTCGGAACACGCTTTGCCATAGTGACTCCCATTGATGCTGCGTGCTCTAATAGCACGCTCGCGAGGATCGCGCAAGCCGATTGGCCGCCGTCCATGCCGCAAGGGATTCGTCAAGCGCGAAGTGTTTCACCGGTCCCCTCCCCGGCTCCGCTGGTATGCGGTGTCGAACAGTGGTAGTCGTATGGGACCACCTGCGATCACGCTGGCAGTCAGGACGCGTGGACCAGCAATGTACGGGGAACGGCATGCACCAGTACGACATTCGGGGTTTCGGCGCGGTCGGCGACGGCCGGACCTTGAACACGACGACCATTCAGAGCGCCATCGACCAATGCCACGCCCATGGCGGGGGCACGGTGGTCATCGCCCAGGGCAGCTACGTCACCGGCACGATCCACCTGAAAAGCCATGTGCATCTCCGGGTCGAAGCCGGGGCCACGCTGCTCGGCAGCCCGGACATCGCCGACTACGCGACCGACACGCACAAGCAGATGTACAAGGCCGAGGCGCACATGGACCGGTGCCTCATCTTCGCCCGCGACGCCACGGGCATCGGCATCTGCGGCGCGGGCACCATCGATGGGCAGGGCCAGCAGGGGAACTTCCCGAATGCAGGCGACCCGCAGGGCCACCGACCGATGCTGATCCGCCTCCTGAACTGCTCGAACATCCGCATGCGCGACATCACCCTCGTGCGCCCGGCCTCGTGGACCTCGGCGTGGCTCTACTGCTCCGACATCGTGGTCGAGGGCATCCGCATCCACAGCCGCGTGAACGGCAATGGCGACGGTCTGGATTTCGACGGCTGCACGGACGTGCGCGTCAGCAACTGCTCCTTCGACACCAGCGACGACTCCATCTGTCTCCAGACCTCGCGTCCGGACCGCCCGTGTCGCGATATCGTGGTGACCAACTGCACCTTCTGCAGCAAGTGGGCCGGGATGCGCATCGGGCTCTTGTCGCTGGCCGACTTCGAGAACGTGGCGGTCAGCAACTGCGTGTTCCGCGACATCGATGATGCCGGTCTCAAGATCCAGCTGTGCGAAGGGGCGGAGATGAAGCGCATGCTCTTCAGTGATCTCGTCATGGAAAATGTGCCCCGCCCCGTCTTCATGACCTTTGGTCAGCAGCGCGCCTGCACCGACGCCCCCGACGGCGTGGCGCCCATGCAAGCCATGGGGGACATGGTCTTCAGCAACATCCTCGTCGATGCCACTGCCTGCGGCAAGGACGCCGCCTTCATCTTCACCGGACTCCCTGGCCATCCCATCGAGAACATCACCCTCCGCAACATCACCATGACCGTCGCCGGTGGCGGGACAACGGAAGATGCGAACACCGAACTCGCGGAGCTCGACCTTGCCGCCATTGGCAACCACTGGCCCGAGTACACCTGCTTCGGTGCCACCGTCCCCGCGCACGGCATGTACTTCCGGCACGTGCGCAGCCTCGCCATGAGCCAGATCCGCCTCCGCACCACCACCCCCGACCAACGCCCCGACATCCTGCTCATCGACACGGAAGTCATCGACGAGTGAAGACACCACATGATGCCGGGTAACTACAGAATCGCTTGCTGGGCAGGAGTAGCATGAGCAAACCGAACATTGTCTTCTTCATGATGGACCAGCTTTCGGCGAAGTGGCTGGAAGCGGCAAGCGCCGGGGCCTGTCCCACGCCGAACATCGACGCCCTGCGCGCCCGTGGCGTGTCGTTCACCAACTGCATCACCAGCAACCCAGTCTGCTGCCCCACGCGGGCGACGCTGGCGACGGGTCTCACCACGCGCCAGCACGGCGTGCTGGAGAACGGCTACCAGCTCGACCTGGAGCTGCCCACGTTCATGCGCGTCCTCCAGCAGGCGGGTTGGCGCACGGGGGCCCTCGGCAAGGTCCACTTCCAGCCCCACTACCGCAGCCAACACCCCGACTACCGGCCATACGGCTTCGATGTCACCCACATCACCGAGGACGGTCGTGGCGGTGAATGGTTCGACTGGGTCGAGAAGGAGCATCCTGAGCACTACGACGACGTTCTCGCGCTGATCTGGGCCGCAGCCATCCCCGAGTTCTCCGCCTACGGACCCAACAAGGTCAATCTGAAAGAGCGGATCAGGGCCGTCCAGAAGGACTACAAGTGGAGCACGCCCGAGTTCCCGCTGAACACCCGAGGGGCACATACGCTGCTCTTCCCGGAGGAAGTCTCCCAGACGAACTGGATCACCGGACACGGGCTGGACTTCATCCGCTCCACACCCGCCGACCAGCCGATCTGCGCGCACATCAGCTACGTGCAGCCACATGGCCCGTTCCATCCCCCCGGCGAGTATATGCAGTACGTCAACCCAGAGAGGATCCCCGAGCCAGCCCCCGCCGAGTGGTATGGCGACCCCGAAGCCCCAGGCTACTTCCGCGACAAGAAGCCGACAGGGGCACGGGACAAGTACTCCCGCCACTGCTACTTCGCGGACATCGTCCACCTTGACCGCCAGCTCGGTCTCGTGACTGACGCTCTGGCGACAGCCGGGCGAGGCGACGATACCTACCTCATCCTGCTGGCAGACCATGGCGAACTGCTGGGGGATCACGGCTTCGGGGGCAAGGAGGAACGGCACTACGATGCCTGCATCCGCGTTCCCCTGATCATCGCTGGCCCCGGCCTACAGCAAGGGATCGCCCGCGACGAGATCGTCCAGCTCGAAGACATCTGCCCGACCGTTCTGGGGATGGCGGGTCGGGCCATGCCGCCGATGCCCAAGGACGGTTGCCAACGCAACCGGCCAGACTCGGACTTCCCGTCTCTGCCCGGGCGTTCGCTCCTGCCGCTCTGCCGTGGCGAACAGGTCACGAACTGGCGAGGGGCCGCCTACTGCGAAAGCTACTGCGCCATCTGGTCGAACACCCCCAACGATTGGGCGCGCACCGTGCGCACGGCAAGATGGCGCTACACGTGGTACCCCGACGACGGGGAGCAGCTGTTCGACCTGGAAACCGATCCAGACGAGCAGCGGAATCTCGCCCGCGACCCAGCCCACGCAGAAACGAGGCAGAGCTTGCGGGATCAGTTGCTCAAACTGATCGTCCTACAGGACTGGCCACGCCCGAGGCGGGAGCTGTTCGCACTCGGCGTGCATTGACGTGATGCCCGGCCAACCCAAGGAGGAGCTGCCCCTGCCGGGAGGCCGTCCCCAGGCAATGCTGGACCATGACGCACGATGCCGGCCTACCTCCCTGCAACGGGCACCCGGTACCGCCCTCTGCACGATCCTGCAAGCGACTCGGGTTGGGGAATGCGCGGGAACGGCACTAAGGTGGAGGGCTACAGATGATCCCCAGGAGTAGCGATATGCGTGGTATACTGATCGGTTGCGGGTTTCTGGCCCTTTCGGTTCTCGGGCAGACTCCGAAGGAGCTGCTGGCACGGTCCGGCATCACTGGTGGGCTGGTGGTTCATCTGGGGTGCCAGGACGGGAACGCTGCCGTCGCGCTCCGGGCGAACGAGGGGATCTTGGTACACGCTCTGGTTGCCTCGGAGCCGATCCTCGCCAAGGTGCGGGCGCAGGTGAGGGCGGCAGGGGTGTATGGCCCGATCAGCGTGCATCGGTTGCGCGGGGGGCGATTGCCCTACGCGGATGGCCTGGTGAACCTGCTGCTCGCGGAGGAACTGGGGGCGGTTTCCATGGGCGAGGTCCGGCGCGTGCTGGCCCCGCGCGGCGTGGCTCTGGTGAAGCGCGGTGGGAAATGGCAGCGGATCGACCAGCCGTGGCCGGAGGAGATCGACGAGTGGACCCACTTCATGCACGGCGCGGACAACAACGCGGTGGCCAACGATACGGTCATCGGCCCGCCGGAACGCGTGCAGTGGGTGGCCGGGCCCATGTGGACCCGGGATCACGACGTGACGCCCAGCATCTTCGCCCCGGTTTCCGCCAAGGGCCGGCTGTTCTATGCTCTGGAATACGGGCCAGTCTGCGTGATTGACAAGCGGTTGCCGGAACGGTATGCGCTGGTGGCGCGGGACGCCTTCAACGGCGTCCTGCTCTGGCAGCGCCCCATGGACCCATGGTATTCCACCACGGTCATCTGGGGTCACATCCCGGTCCATTCCAATCGTCGGTTGGTGGCGGTGGACGACCGGGTGTACGCGACGCTCGGGCTGAAAGCACCGGTGACGGCCCTGCATGCGGCCACGGGCAAGACCTTCCGCGAATACGCGGGCACCGAGTGCACCAGCGAAGTTGTCTGCGATGGCAAGACTCTCGGCCTCGTGATCCGCAAGGAACAGGCGAACGGAGGGCTCCAAGTTGGCCGGGACCGCAAGCGGTTCCGACGTGGCTTTACGGGCCCGACGCCGGGCAGCGAAGCAGTGATGGCGGTGGACGCGGAGTCGGGCAAGACCCTCTGGCGGCACGAACGCTCGTGCACGCCGTTGACCCTTGCGTTGCATGGCGGCAAGGCGTTTTTCGTGGAGGAGAAGAGCGTCGTCTGCCTGGAATTGGCGACGGGGCGCGAGCTCTGGAAGGTCCCTTTCCCCGCTCGGACGCTGGTCATTACCGACCAACTGGTCCTGGCCGCCACGGACCGAGGGGATACCAACTACAGCAGGTCGTCCAAGACGATCCGGCTCGTTGCGCTCAAGGTTGCCGACGGGAAGCAGGTCTGGGCTGCCAAGGGTGATTGCCTGCCCAATTTCAGCTTCTTCTATCTGCCAGTGGATCTCTACGTGGCGCAGGGGCAGGTCTGGGGCTTGGCGGAGAAGCTGGAGTGGAACAAGGCACCGGGCACGGGCCATCTACTCGGGCTAGATCTGGCCACCGGCGAAGTGAAAACACGTTACCCGTTGGCCGGGGCCTTTACGCCCGGGCATCATGTGCGCTGCTACAAGGGCAAGGCGACGGAGAACTACCTGCTCTTCAACAAGCGCGGCATTGAATTCACGGCCCTCGGCAAGCAAGAGCCGACCATCCAGAACCAGTGGGTACGCGGCGCGTGTCGGTCGGGAATCCTCCCCTGCAATGGCCTGATCTACGCGCCGCCCCATGCCTGCGCCTGCTACCCAGGCACCCAGATCGGGGGGCTCCAAGCATTGGCCGCGGGGAAGGGCGCCCCGTCCAAGCCCCCCGCTCCCCCCCAGCTGCAGACCGGCCCGGCCTATGGGTTGAACTACATCCCTGCCGATTCCCCCGCTTCGCCGCAGGATTGGCCGACCTACCGGCACGATGCTGGCCGCAGGGGTGCATCCGCGACGGTCGTCCCTGCCAAGCTGCGCGTCGCGTGGCAGCGGGAACTGGGCAAGACACTGAGCACGCCAGTGACGGCAAATGGCAGTCTGTTCGTGGTGGGCGTGGACGAGCACACGGTGCATTGCCTCGATGCGGCCAATGGAGACACGCGCTGGAGCTTCGTGGCAGGCGGGCGGGTGGATTCCCCGCCAACCGTGGCGGATGGCCTCGTGCTCTTCGGCAGCCGCGATGGGTACTGCTACTGTGTGAGTGCGGTGGACGGAACGCTGGTCTGGCGTTTTCGGGGTGCGCCCGAGGAACGGCTGGTGGGTTCCCATGGCCAAGTGGAATCCGCGTGGCCGATCCACGGCAGCGTGCTGGTGCGAAACGGCGTGGTCTACTTCGCCGCCGGACGCTCCTCCTTCCTGGACGGAGGCATGACCGTGCACGGGCTCGACATCGGTTCGGGCATGGTGCGCTACCGCACGACCATCGTGGGGCCCGACCCCAACGACCCCGCCGTCGCCAAAAGCGCCGGGCGGATGCCCGGGGCGCTACCTGACATCCTCGTCGGTGATGCGGACGCCTTGTATATGCGGCACGTGCGGCTGAGCCATGACCTGACCGACCCCATCACCCCGAACCTGCTCAGCTGGGGCCTCAAGAGCGACACCCATCTGATGGCAGGATCGGGCTTCCTGGACGACACCATGTTCAACCGCACCACCTGGCGCTACGGCAAACGGATCGACCGCAGCCAGTTGCTGGTGGTGGACGGCTCGCAGGTGTTCGGTCTGCGCGTCTACTCCGGCATCTCCTGGAATTGCTCGGTCTTCAACCAAGGCGATGGCTATGTGCTCTTCCGCCAGAACGTGAGCAAGGCCGCGCCACCGGTTCCGCCGGCGGCCCGGAAGGAGAAGATGCTCAACCGGATTCCCTTCGAGCGCTACGATTGGCATGCCCGTGTGCCGGTTCGGGTGAGTGCCATGGTCCTTGCCGGTTCGCGGCAGAGCGCAGCCAAGCGGCGGCTCTTCGTCGCCGGCCTGCCCGATGTCATCGATCCCGCCGATCCCCTCGCTACCTACGAGGGACGCAAGGGCGCCGAACTGCTGACGCTCTCCGCCGAAACCGGAGAGAAGGTCTCCGCCCTGCATCTCCCCGCCATTCCCGTCTGGGACGGCCTCATCGCCAGCCAGAACCGCCTCTATCTCACGCTCCGCAACGGCACCGTCATGTGCTTGAAGGGAATCTAGCCTATTCCCGCGTCCGAATGTGGACGCTCTGCACGAGCCCCATCAGGACGAGGGTGCCAATCATGAATGACCCACCGTGGCTGATGAACGGCAAGGGGATGCCGATGATGGGGGCGGCCTGGATCGTCATCCCCACATTGATGAATACGTGGGTGAAGATGATCAGCGCCGCGCCAACGCCGATGTAGCGCCCCAGAGTGTCCTTGGCGAGCAAGGCGGTACGCAGGCAGCAGAGGATCAGGGCGATGAACACGCACACGATGGTAGCCGTGCCCACGAAGCCGGTCTCCTCGGCGATGACCGAGAAGACGAAGTCGGAGCTAGCCACGGTCTGGGGCAGGAAACCCAGCACATGCTGGGTGCCCTTCATATAGCCCTTGCCGAACCAGCCACCGCTGCCGACGGCGAGCAGGCTCTGGTGGGCATTCCAATCCGTGTGGATCGCGTCCTTGGATCGCTCGAGGAACTTGTCGCTCGCTTCGGTCAAGCGCACCTGCGTCTGTTCCGGCACGAGTGGCGACACGGCGGCTACGCCTGCCCGGACCGGCTGGTCCATGAACACCTTGAGCCGGTCCTTCTGGTAGGGTTTGAGCCGACGATACGTAAGGGGAACCGCCACCAGCAGGATGGTCACGCCAAGCACAAGCCAACGCCAGCGAAGCCCGGCGGCAAAGGCGATGGCCAGGGCGAACGGGAAGAACACCATGGCCGTCCCATAGTCGGGCTGCATGAGGACCAGGCCCACCGCCGGCGCAATGGCGATGAAGACGGGGATGAACGGCGGCAGGCGCGAGTCTTTCACCAGCGGTCCCGCCGCAATCCAGGCGGTAAAGAGAAGAACCGCCGGCTTGGCCAGCTCGGCGGGCTGTAGTTGCCGTCCCCCAAGCCGAATCCAGCTGCGGGCGGTGTTCAGCGTGACGCCCATCGGGGTGAACACGAGCAGCAGCAGCCCCAACCCGCCCAGATAGACCACCCAGGAATACCGCGCCAGCCAGCGGTAGTCGATCAGCGCCACCCCCACCCCGGCCATACTCCCAAGGACCATCCACATGATATGGCTGCGCCACTGGTTGGCAAAGCGCCCGCCCACCTCGTGGCTGACCCCGAACACAAAGAGGAAGCCCGTGGTCATCAAGACGAGGGTGAGCACGAGCATGGGAAGATCCACCTTGAGCAAGGTGGCCAGGACCCAGCGGTACCACGGCACGCGTTTGGCGCGGCGACGCCCCATGTTTCTCCTGCTTCAGTCAGCTGTTCGGATGGAATGGTGGAATTCCCGCGAGGCGGGACGGGGGTGGAACTTGCCCCGCAATTGCGGGGTGATGGAATGATGGGAAGGGGGATCGGGCGAATTGGAGAGGCATCTCTCCGCCCACTGTTCCACTATTCCACCACTCGAATCTAGTACCGGCAGTAGCGCTGGATGGCGCTCATGATCAGGCGCAGGCCGGTCAGACGACTGCCATTGTTGATGGAGCCGGCCGTGGAGAAGACCACGCCCTTGTGCTCCCGGGAATACTCGAAGTCGCGGATGGTCTCGGCGACCATGTTCACTTCCTCGTGCCGACTGAAGGTGAAGGGCGCCAACTGACCGTTGATCACGGCATCGGGCAAGTGGGCGCGGATCTCGTCGGCCATCACGTTTGGCCCAAAGTTGGTGCCGTTGAGCTTCACTTTGGCAAACGCGGGCAATAGGTGCCCCATGTCGGAGTCCGAGTGCTGGAAGCGGCTGTCCTTGGGATCGGGGCAGTAACGGTCGAAGATCCCCTGCAAAATCGGCAATCCGAAGAACTCGTACATCCCCAGATTCAGCAGGCAGCAATTGTCGTCGGCCCAGCCCCAGCCATGGGGGGCGGTCTCGGGGGTGTAACCGCCCTCCTCGTCAAGGATGCGAGCGCGTTCGAGCATGGCCTTCAGGATCAGATCCCGGAAGCGGCCCGCAAGCTCGGGCTGGTCCATGATCAGGAAAATCAGGTTCTCGGGACCAAACACACTACAGGCGAAAGTGATGGGGCCCCGCTGGCCCCGGTAGCGCGGCGGCTTGCTTCCCGCCGCCAGAAGGTCACCCTTGCGTTCATCCCATTCGGGCGGCAGCAGGAACTCCCGCAGGTTCTCAACACGGGCCTCGACCCGATCCAGCAGGCCGGCCAGTTCGTCGGGGGTGTCGGCGGACTGCTTCAACCAGTAGGACCAGTCATGCCACTCGTTCTTGGCCTCGAAGATATCGTGCAGCGCCTTCACTCCGGGCCAGCCGGGCGCACCACTGGGCTTGTTCTCGTTCAGCAGCCGGCGCCCGACGATCTTCTCCGACAATTCGTTGTACCGCTGGTTCAGTTCGGCCCGGAACGCGCCGTCATGGGTCATGCGGTACCAATCCTCCTCGACCCCCAGTTCGGCCCAGACGCATTCGCTGGACATGCCGATGCCAAGGGGAAGCTGCGGGCAGTCCTCCGCCCAGACGTTCTTGCGAGCCCTGGCCTGATCCTCCCAGAAGCGTTCCAGATCGACTGGTGCGAGCCCGTCATTCGCCTGGGTTTCGGCCACCACTTCTTCGGCGCGGCGGAGTTGGTCTTCGGTCACGTGAACACTCATGGCGGCAAGTCCCGTAGCAGGTATGGAAGCGAAGGTTCGCGCAACGGCGCGGCAGGCTCACACGATACCGCCGTTGCGCAACGTGAACAAGCCCCCGGAGCGACCCCGGGCGCAGGTCAGTTCGTCGGCACTCTCCGAGAATGTGGGAGACGCACCGGGTGCGCCGATCTTCCCTTCCCCCCAATCCCGGCGTGGGAGGGGGGAGGGGCGGGATTTCTGCCACAGTTCCGCCTCCTGGTCAGTACGACGATGGGATGCAGGAAACAGCAGGCGGGGGATCTGGACTCCGCAAGCGCAGCGGGCAGGAGAGAGGAGGCATTCCCCGTCCTGCTTGGCATCCCTCCGGCCGGGTGTACGTTGCTCATGGTTGCCGGGGAAATGACTCCCCCGGAAGGATATCGACAAACTGCAGGCCACTTGTTCGGGAAGCGATTCCAGGTGAAATGTCCCGACGAACTCGGGCCAAACTGGGAGACCCAGGTCATGTCGAAGGGGAACATTACCGTCGAGAGTTCTGGTGCTTGGGATGCGTACGCCAACAACAAGCCTGAGGAAGCGATACCGGAAATCTACCGCCGCGCCAGTGCGCACTCGAAGAAGGCGTGCAAGTGGTATTGGGATAGCATCGAGTCGAAGCGGAAGTGGTCCTGGCGCATTCGCATGCTGAGCTTCTCCCTGCTCGTGCTTGGCGTCGTGCTGCCGCTCCTTGCCGCAACCTGCGCTGAGGACATAGACACTCTCCTGTGTACGCAGGTCGGAGTTGCGTCGCTCGCTGCTGCTGGCTTGCTGCAGGGCGCCGACAAGATCTTCGGTTGGTCAAGTGGATGGTTGCGGTACATGACAACCGTTACGGCGATGGAGGCCGCGACCCGGCAGTTCGAGTTGGACTGGGCAGACTACTTTCTGAGGAAGACAGAGCCGCTCAACGACAGCGACAAACAGGCCCTCTTTCAGCTGGCCAAGAAGCTACAGAATGAGCTCTCCAGCCGACAGAGCGATGAAACCAGCAAATGGTGTGCCGAGTTCAATAGCGGGCTGGCCGTGCTTAACGACCTGATCAAGTCACAGCGCGAATCGGCTGAGAAGGCGGTCGAGGCAATGGGAAAATCACAGGCCGGCGGCAGCATTGAGGTGACGCTCGTTCACAGTGCGGCACCCAAGCCAGTCAAGATGTCTCTGGATGCCGGTGATGCGGAAGTATTCAGCGGCACAGTCTGGTCGAAGCTCCACGTCGAACCCGGTCAGCACGAAGTGAAGGTAACGACAGACACGACACCGCCGCAGACCGTCCAGAGAATCGCGGTGGTGCCGCAAGGCGGCGTCGCCCGGGTGGAAGTCATCGTGCCGTAGCGTGCCATCGCAACGATGCCAGCTCACATTCCCAGAACGATAGGGCGGCAGGAAGGCAGTCGGCTCAGGTGACACATGCGGACCTCGGCGGCGCGTGCATGGCGGGCAACTGCGAGTTATCCTATGTGGCTGCCCCAAATATGAGCACCAGGAGAAAACGCACGTATGGACGCACACGGCACCATCACTCTGTCACCAACGGGTGTCCTGCAAGCGGGGAGCAGACACACGTTCACCTTCGTGTATACGGTCGGTAACTGCGGCATGCGCGAGGGCGGCAGCCTTCGCATCAGCACGCCCAACGATGACTGGGAGATGCCGGTCGCTCCCATGCACAGGTACTTTGAGGGAGGCCACGAACGCGGTGGGTACGACAACGGCTACTGCAGCTACGCCCCCCGCAATCTCGATGTGTCCCTGGCCTCCGCCAACCCCGAAGCCTGGATCGATCTTGCCGCCCAGGAGTGTGCAGTAACGCCCAAACTCGCGGGGGGGTGGGCCAGGCATATCATTGCCACGGTCATGGCAGGAGATCTGGTCAAGGGCGACACGATCACCATCCTCTACGGAGACCCGGCCTGGGGGGAAGACAGGGCACGCGTCCAACGCGTCGCACCAACGGCCAAGGACCATTTCCGGGCCTACGTGGATGTGACTGGCTCACGGGATTTCGTCGAGATCCCGAGCGATGCTCTGCGCGAGCTGCACGTGATGGCCGGGCCGACCACGCAGTTCAATGTGGTTGCCCCCGCCATCGTCCGCCCCGGTGAGCCATTTGCCGTCCGGATCAGCGGCATGGATGCGTTTCGCAACGCCCCAGCCGAGCCTTTCGAGGGCGATCTGCGTGTGAGCAGTGACCAGCATGGGGTCGCACTTCCCGGCACGGTGCCACTCGCGGCAGAAGCCGGTCGCCGGACGGACGTGCCAAACGTTCGCATCCTGGCGGAGGGACGGCGCCAGATCCTCGTCGAACCGGCCGACGGCACGGGCACGCGTTCCGTCAGCAACCCCGTCTGGTGCACCAATCAGCCCCTGAATCTCTACTTCGGCGATCTGCACTGCCAGAGCAAGTACCACAGCGATTCGCTTGGCACGCCCGCCGAGGGATATGCCTACGGACGTGATGTGGCCGCCCTCGATTTCATGGGTATCACCGACTCTGCGGGCTGCTTCAAGCCTGATGGATGGCTGGAGACCCAGGAGGCAGCCAGGGACTTCCATGAGCCGGGCCGCTTCGTCACGCTGAAAGGCTTCGAATACGGCGCGACATTGGGCCACCGCAATGTGATCTACCGCGATGCCGCTATCGAACCCGTGCTCAACGCTCTCCCCCGCAACGATCCCGAAGGCCTCTTCGCCTACTTCCGGGGGCAGGACGTGATCATCATCCCCCACCACACGAAGGTGTGGACCGAGTGGCGATTCCACGACCCAGTCCTGGAACCCATCGCCGAGGCCTACTCTTGCTGGGGCTCGGGCGTGGAGGAGCGTGATCCTCTGTGGCACAAGTCCATCAAACCGGGAGCGGGGCTGTTCCGCGCTCTCGACCAAGGCCTGCGCTTCGGCTTCATCGGCTCGGGCGACAGCCATTCGGGAACGCCCGGTCGCAGCTATCCTGCCGACCGTCAATGGTGTGTCGATGCCAAGAGCGGGTTCGCCTGCGTCTACGCGCCCGAACTCACCCGCGAAGGCATCTTCGATGCGCTGCGCGAACGCCGCTGCTACGCCACCACCGGCGAACGCATGATCCTCGAGTTCGACGTCAACGGGGCCATGATGGGAAGCGACACGCTCCTCGAATCCCCAAGTCAGCCCCGCCGCATTCGTGTGCACGTCATTGGCACGGACGAGCTGGACTATCTCCGCATCGTCAAGAACAACGAAACTCTCGTCCGACACGAGTTGAGCGGCGACGAGGCGTTCTTCGAGTACACCGACACCAGCCCCGCTCGGGACGGTGGTTTCACCTACGTTCGCGTGGTCCAGAAGGACGGCAACACCGCCTGGTCCAGCCCCGTCTGGGCGCGTGTGCAGGAGTAGACGAAGGGGCTGCGGTAGCACGTCCCCAATCAGGCAGGACCAGAGGGCTGCAGAGGGGCTACGACCGGATGGCGTCCTGGACCCGCATGGCCAGGCGCAGAGCGCGGAGGCCGGCGGCGCCGGGGACGCGAGGGGTGCGGGACTGGCCGGCGCGGCGGGCGGCAACACAGTCGGCGAAGTCCTGGAGCTCGTCGAAGAGGGGATTGCGGCGCTCGGGAGTGAGTTGGACCGTCTGAGTGCCGTCTGCATCCCAGCGGGTGAGAGTCCCTTCCTGCGTGGCGTAGCCAAGGGCGAAATGGGCACTATCCTTGGCCACGAAAAGCTGCCGGGACGGCGCCGGGTTCACGCGACTTGCCGCCACTTCGGCGATGCAGCCGTTGGCGAACACAAGACGCGCCCAGGCAATGTCCTCGCTCTCGCTGATCAGGGTCTGGCCAGTAGCCTCGATCTCGACGATGTCCCCGCCCACCAGAGTGAGGACCACATCGAGGTCGTGGATCATCAGATCCAGGACCACGCTGACCTCGCAGCCACGCGGTCTGAGAGGGCGGCGCTGGGGCGGATAGGGCGCAAAACGCTCGGCCCGGATGAACCGGGGCGGGCCGGGGACCTGATTCAGCAAGGGAAGCACGGGATTGAACTCCTCCAGGTGCCCCACGGCCATCAGCAGATCCCGTTCCGCTGCCAAGGCAGCCAGTTCCTCGGCCTGGGCCAAGTTGTTGGTGAGGGGCTTCTCGACCAGGAGATGTCGGCCTGCTTCGAGAACCGGTCGAGCCACTTCGTAGTGCTGATCGCTGGGCACGACCACGCTCGCCGCCTCGGCGGCCTCGATCACTTCGTCCGCGTTGGCAAAGCCATGCACGCCACACTCGGCACAGATGCGGCTCTGGGTTTCGGGGTTGATGTCGTAGATGCCCACAAGCTCGACGCCTGTGGCGGCCTGATAGCCCTGCACATGGCGGAATCCCAGGGAACCGGTGCCAATCACGCCAACTTTCACAGGTTGCATGGGGGTACGGTCCTTACTCGGTGAGGTCGCGTTGCACCACATCGCCGGGGCGAGTGGAGGTGTGGGGCCAGAGCTTGCGCCCCGGGTAGATGGAGGTGTGGATGCCGGTGTGCACGTCGTCGCCGATGATGCTTCCGAACTTGTGGCGACCGGTATCGACCAGTGCGCCGTCAACCATGGAGCGGTGGCTCTTGCCGTCGTGACGGAAGTTGGCAGTGATGGTCCCGGCCCCGAAGTTCGTCCCCTTGCCCACGATGGAGTCGCCACAGTAACTCAGATGCCCCATGCCGACATTGGCCATGAGGATCGAGTTCTTGATCTCGACCGCCTGCCCGATGTGGCAGTTGTCGCCGATGGCGGTATTGCCGCGCAGGTAGCAGTTCGGGCCGACCTTGCAGTTGCGCCCGACCACGGCGTTGCCTTCGACATAGACGCCGGGCAGAATCCGCGAGCCTTCGCCGAGGACCAGCACGCCATCCACGGTCGCGCGGTCGCTGAGTTCCCCCTCAATCACGTCGTCGGTCAGCGCCCCGATCAGTAGCTCGTTCACCCGCAGGAGATCCCAGGCATAGCGGATGCGGAAGGTGTCTTCTCCGGCCTGGATCTGAGGGGCATCCGCCGGGCGTTCGCCATCGGCTGACACCCAGGCCAGCTCCTCGCCGTCCAGCATGAGGATGGCCGCCGTTTCGCGGGCCAGAGCCCGGAGGCAGGAGTCGGCAAGCCAGCAGTCCACCCGTTGGGCGAGAACCGAGCCCTCCAGCGCCTCGACCCGCGCCCGAATCGCATCGCCCAGCGGGCGATTGGCCACCGGGATCTCCGCGAGGGCGCGCGTACAGGTCAGCGGTTCGCAGCAAAGGTCGTCCCCAGGGGGCAGGAGCTTGGCGATCATGTGCCGATCTCCTCCTTGGCCGCGTCCACGAGACGCTCTGTCCAGTGGTCAGCCATGGCTTCGTCCTTGCACTCCACCAAAATGCGCAGCTTGTTCTCGGTTCCCGAGTAGCGAACCACGGTACGCCCTGCGCTGCCAAATGCGTCCTGACAGGCCGTGATCTCGGTCTGTAACCCCGGGAGGGACGCCAAAGGCGGCTTGGCCTGAACCCGCACCGCCACCAGACGCTGCGGATACGCGTGAATGAAGGAGGCCAGGTCGTCCAGCGACGACTGCCGTTTCTGCATCATGGCCAGCATGTGCAAGGCCGTCACAATGCCGTCGCCGGTGGTGGTGTAGTCGCCGAAGATCACGTGCCCGCTCTGTTCTCCGCCGAGGTTGAAGTGCCCCTGCCGCATGCGCTCGATCACTTGTCGGTCGCCCACGTCAGTGACTTCGACGCGGATGCCGTTCTGTCGCATGGCCTCGATGAGCCCCAGATTGCTCATGGTGGTCACGACCAGCGTGTCCTTGGCCAGCAGGCCATCGCGCTTGAGGTCGAGAGCACACATCCCCATGATGCTATCGCCATCCACGGGTTGGCCCTGGGCGTTGCAGAAGATCACCCGGTCGGCATCGCCGTCCAGCGCGATCCCCACATCCGCCCCGGTCTCGCGCACCAACTGGCCCAGCTTCTCGGGGTACAAGGCACCACACCCGTCGTTGATGTTGTGACCGTCGGGGGATGTCCCCATCTTGACCACCTCGGCCCCGAGTTCGCGGAAAATCAGAGGCCCCACAAAGTGGGCGGCACCGTTGGCACAGTCCAGAACCACCTTCAAGCCAGCCAAGCTCTGATTGTCGATGGTGCTCTTGGCATACTCGATATAACGCCCGCGCGCATCCTCCACCAGATAGGCCTTGCCGATCTGGTCACTGGGGATGTGATCGCTGGCGATCGTGGCTTCAAGCACCATCTCTTCAATGCGCCCCTCCAGCTCGTCGGAAAGCTTGTAGCCGTCCGGGCCAAAGATCTTGATCCCGTTGTCGTCTGCCGGATTGTGGGAAGCGGTGAGCATGAAACCGGCGCAGGTTCCCATGGAGCGCGTCAGATGGGCCACGGCGGGCGTGGGCACGGGGCCGACGAGGAAGACATCCATGCCCATGGAGAGCAGCCCGGCGGTCACCGCCGTTTCCAGCATGTAGCCGGAGAGTCGCGTGTCCTTGCCGATAATGACGCGCTTCGATTTCGAATGCTGACCAAGAACGTACGCCGTCGTCTTGCCGACCAGCAGCGCGGTCTCGGCCGTGATCGGATGGATGTTCGCCGTGCCGCGAATCCCATCGGTACCAAATAGTTTGCCCATGCAGAGGGAGGTCCTGTTGTCGAAATGGGTTGCGGTCGGTGCCCAGAAATCGCGGTCCATCTCCTGACGCCGGAAGCAGAGGAACATATTGTGACCCCGTGGCCCACGCAACCCACGGTGGCCCGAGCCGTTTGCGTGATGGACGGGAAGGGCTAGGATTAGGAGTTGCCCAGCCATCCTCTCCCGGAGACAGTCCATGTTGCGCAGTGCCCTCCTCCCCCGCATCGCCCTGATCCTTGCACTAGCCATGCTCTCGACTGTGTGGGGGGCCTCGCCAGCAGAGGTGGTGCAGAGCCTGCGAGCCGCCACTGGATTCGCAGGCGGGATGATCGTGCAGGTGGGCTGCGGCGATGGCGAACTGCTGGCGGAGTTGGGCAAACAGAAGAACGTGCTGGCGCTTGGCCTGACCGCCGATGCGGCGGTAGCGAAACGGGCGCAGGAGCGACTGCACAAGCTGGGCATGTACGGGCGCATCTCCGTCCGGCACTGGGACGCGCCGTTTCTGCCTTTGGTGGATAACCTGGCGAATCTGGTCCTGATCACCACGCCGCGCCCCGGCCTGACTGCGGTCGAGTTGCAGCGGGTGGTCGTCCCGAATGGCGCGGTTTGCACGCTGGTTGGCGAGAAGTGGCGCATGACGCGCAAACCCCGCCCCACCGATATCGACGATTGGACCCACTGGCTCCACGGCCCGGACGGCAATCCCGTGGCCCAGGACGACCAAGTCCAGCCCCCGCGCCACCTGCAGTGGGTAGGCAGCCCGAAATGGTCTCGCCATCACGACCGCATGGCGAGCATGAGCGCGCTGGTCACAACCGGTGGGCGGATCTTCTACATCATGGACGAGGGGTCGCGCGCAATCGTACAGCTGCCCCCCAAATGGAAGCTCATCGCGCGGGATGCATTCAACGGCACGATTCTGTGGAAACGTGACATTCCCACCTGGCACTTCCACCTCTGGGGGCTCAAGAGCGGGCCCGCAGATCTGGCTCAACGCCTGGTCACCGTGGGCGACCGGGTCTACGTGACCCTCGGGCTCGAAGCCCAAGTCACCGCGCTCGATGCGGCCACTGGCAAGACCGTCCGCACCTATGCCAACACCCGGAACACCGAGTGCATCCTGGTGGACGACGGGGTCGTCCATGCGGTGACCAACCCCGCCCCCACCAAGCTCGAGCCCTTCATCCCCGACCGCACCGGCACCTGGAACGACACCAAGCGCCTGGGCAAGATACGCGGCTGGGACGAGAAACCCCGCACGATCCGGGCCTTCGACGCGAGGAGTGGCGGCGAGCGTTGGCGATACGTGGGCAAGATCACCCCCATGTCCATGTCGCTAGGCCCCCAGAAGGCCTACTTCCACAACGGCGGACGTATTGTGGCACTGGACAGGGCGACTGGCAAGAAGCTCTGGGAGTCGGAGCCCGTCTCCCGCCGCAAGTACATCTCCCGCGCGTTTGGCCCCAATCTCATCGTCTACAAGGACACGATCCTCTTCACCGGCGGCGACCGCAAACTGCGCGGCGTGGACGCGATCACGGGCAAGATCCTGTGGACCGCGCCCCACCCGCCCAGCGGACACGCTTCCCAGCAGGATCTCATGGTGGTAAACGGTCTCGTCTGGAACGCCGCCATCGGCAGCGGCAAGAACGACGGCATCTGGCGCGGGCGCGACCCCCGCACCGGCGAAGTGAAGGTGGAATTCCCTCCCGACGTCAAGACCTACTGGTTCCACCATCGCTGCCACCGCAGCAAGGCCACCAAGAACTTCCTGCTACCTTCGCGCACCGGAATTGAGTTTGTCGATTTCCGCAAGAAGAGCTGGGACATCAATCACTGGGTTCGCGGCGGCTGCATCTACGGCATCATGCCCGCCAACGGGTTGACCTACGCCCCGCCCCATAGTTGTGCCTGCTATATGGAAACCAAGCTCTTCGGCTTCAATGCCCTGGCCGGCAGCAAGCAGAGGTCTCCCCTGGCCGAAGCCGCCCGGAAGGCCCCCCGGCTAGTCAGAGGCCCCGCCTACGATACGCCATTGACGGCGCCCAATGCGCCTACTGATTGGCCCACATACCGTCACGATCCCGTGCGCAGCGGCTCCACAACCGCCACGGTCGGCACCAAGCTGACCAAGGCCTGGGAGATCGAGCTCAAAGGCCGCTTGACGCCCCCGGTCATCGTCGGCGACCTGGCCTGCGTGGCCGCAGTCGATGCCCACGCTGTCTATGGCTTGGACGCGAATACCGGTAAGGTCCGCTGGCGGTTCACAGCAGGCGGGCGCGTGGACTCCCCGCCCACTCTCCATCGGGGCCGCGCCGTCTTCGGCTCGGCCGATGGCTGGGCCTACTGCCTGCGCACCAGCGACGGCGCGCTCTGCTGGCGGTTCCGGGGGGCGCCCGGCGACCGTCTGCTCCCCGCCTACGAGCAGCTGGAGTCGGCTTGGCCCGTATCGGGTAGCGTGCTGGTGCAGAATGACGCCGCCCATTTCGTGGCCGGACGCTCTGTCTTCCTGGACAAGGGCATGCGGCTCTGTCGGGTGGATGTGAAGACCGGCAGACTGACCGGCGAGACGATCCTTGACGAGACCATCGGGGACACCGACAAGAATCTTCAGGAACTCGTCCAGACCCTGAATATGCCCGTCGGGTTGCCCGATGTACTCTCCAGCGATGGCAAGAGCATCTACATGCGCTCCCAGCGTCTGACGCTGGAAGGCAAGATTGAGACGCCCACGCCGCAGCCGATGGAGCCGGCCAAACTCGCGGGAGCCCAGGAAGGCGACGACCGGCATCTCTTCTGCCCCAACGGCTTCCTCGATGGCGACTGGCTGCACCGTTCCTACTGGCTATTCGGTCGCCGCTACTCCTCGGGCTGCAACTGGTACCACCGGGCCGGGCAGTTCACGCCCGCCGGGCGTATCCTCTCCTTCAACGAGACGAGCGTCTACGGCTTTGGCCGGCGGCCGGAGTACTTCGAGTGGTCGGTGCCGATGGAATACCACGTGTTCGCCTCCGACCGCGATCCGGAGCTCACCGGCCCCAAGGCCGGCCTCGTGCCGGGGGCGGTTTCCGTAGCCAAGACGGAGAGCCTGAACCCGAAGGGGATACCCCTCACCGTCTCAGCCTGGGCAATGCTCCGCAAAGACAAGGGAGCGATCCTGGCGCGGGGGGGGTCATCCCACGGCTACGGCATCCTCATCGCGGAAAGCGCGCCCATCTTCGTTCTGCGGCTCAACAACAAGCCAGTACGGGTGACCGGCCCCGCCCTTGAGAAGAACACCTGGGTCCACCTGGCGGGCGTCCTGGACAAGGACAAGAAGGCCCGGCTCTATGTGAACGGCAAACAGGTGGGCGAAGCCCAAGCACCCTCCTTCGTGACCGCCGATCCCAACGAGGCGATGCAGCTCGGGATCGACGCCGGCTCCCCCCTTGGAAACTACAAGAAGGGCACGCTCTTGGACGGGGTCGTGGACGAGGTGCGCATCTACCACCGGGCGCTGACCGTCGAGGAAATCGCTGTCCTCGCCACCTCTGCCGAAGGCCCGCCCGAGGACTTGGTGCTGCGCTACTCCTTCGACGGGGGCAAGGCCAACGACCTGAGTGGCAACAACAATCATGGAACGGTGGACTGCTCCCAGACGCCGGGCCGGTTTGGCGCAGCCATGTCCTTCGGCAAGCCTCTGACCGACCGCAAGGGCCTTCCCGTCCTGCGCCCGAAGGTGAAGTTCACCCATCGCTGGTCGCAGACTCCCCCCATCTATGGCCGGGCGCTGGTGAACGCCGCAGACGCCCTGTTCGTGGCCGGGCCACCCGATGTGGTGGACGAGGAGGAGGCCTATCAGCGACCACACGATCAGGATATCAAAGAGAAGCTCGCCCGTCAGGACCGGGCCATGGTTGGTGCGGAAGGCGCACTGATCCTCGCCCTTGCGCATGAGGATGGCCGGGAACTGGGCCGCATGGAACTGGCTGCGCCCCCCGTCTGGGACGGCATGGCCGTGCGCCAAGGCGCTCTCTTCATCAGCACGACCGATGGCAAGATCAGCTGCTGGCGGGGCAAGTAGCCCCACAGCCGCCGGAGTCGGCGATGCGCGGGGCGTCTACTTCTCGCCGGCCATCATCGCCATTGCCTCCGTGCGCATCTTCGGCGAGTGCCTCCGCCCGGCCGGCCTCGCCGGCATCGCGCTCTCGATCGCCGGCATAGCGGTGATGTCCGGGTTCGAGCCCGACATGACCGGCGAGATGCTCCTGGGCGATCTCTTCG